>CAZDNN010000172.1:0-11246 GCA_964506385.1 uncultured Planctomycetota bacterium | reverse complement strand
GTCGGGTCGTTGAACTGGGCGAAGACGTCGGGGAAGTAGACGACCTGGCGGCCGTCCGCCTGAGTGGGGCGCCGCAGGCGCCGGCGCAGGGTCCTGGCGGTCAGCCGCGGCAGCGGGCGACGGCGGTCCACGTGGAACAGCGCATCGAGCAGCCAGCGGGTCGGGGCCAGGCCGTTCGCCAGGTTCGCCAGCGGCGCGAGCGGGGCGCCGAGCCGGCTGACGGCGTCGAGCCGCGCGAACAGGCTCCGCCAGAGCCGCGGCCCCCTCGCAGCCGCCACCCGCGCCTTCGCTTCCAGCATCAGCTTCGGCACGTCCACCTGCGACGGACAATCCACCCTGCACGAGCCGCACAGCACGCACTCGTCCGCCACACGGTCGAGCGCCGCCTGCGCGTCGGCCCCCGCCAGCCGTCCCGCGGCGATCTCCCGCAGCACGCTGGCCTTCGCCCGCGGCGACGACGACTCCCGCCCCGTCGCCCTGAAGACGGGGCACATCCGCACCTCGGCGGCCGCCGCCGTCCGGCACTGGCCGCACCCATGGCACCGCTCCGCCTCCGTCGCCAGCCCCCCCGCCGTCCCACACCAGCCGCTCACCCATCGCGCGGGACCCGTAGTCCGCATCGTAGCGCAAGTGGCTCGCCAGCGTGTATCCGCGATGCGGGTCGGGCACCTTCTTCCCCGGATTCAGCACGCCGAGGGGGTCGAAGATGTGCTTGACCGCCGCGAACAGCCGCACCAGCGGGCCGTAGGCCCGTTCGAGGAACTCCGTGCGGGCGATGCCGTCCCCGTGCTCCCCGCTCAAGGTGCCGTCGAGCCGCAGCACCAGGCCGAACACCTCGTCGGCGATGGCGCGCATCGTCGCCACCTCGGCGGGGTCGTGCAGGTCGAGGAACGGCCGCGTGTGGAAGTTGCCCTGCGAGGCGTGCCCGTAGAGCACCGAGTCCACCCCGTGGCGGTCGAAGATCGCATACAGGCCGTCGATGAAGCGCGGGATCGTGTCGGGCGGCACCGTCACGTCCTCGACGAACGTGGCGATCCGCTGGGGGCCGGGACGGGTGTAGAGCAGCGGCAGGGTGGCCTTGCGCAGGGCCCACAGTTTCGCCGTCTCCGCACCTGATGCCGGCTCGATGCAGCGGGTGGCCAGGCCCAGCTCGCCGCACACCCGGCTCCGCATCGCCGCCACCTGCTCGCCCGCCTCATCGTCCGTCTCGGCATCGAACTCGACGAAGAGCTGGCTGCATCCGGGCGGCGGCAGCAGGTCGGACAGCTCGGGCCGGCCGCTGCGGATGACGGCGATGCAGCGGGCCTCGTGCATCTCGACGGCGCTCGGCCCCATACCGAGAATCTCCAGCACCGCGCGGCCAGCGGCCTGGACGTCTGGGAAGTGGAGTAGCACCGTCCTGCGGGCGCCGGGCTGGGGCAGGACGCGGAGCTTCGCCGCCACCACCAGCGCCAGGGTGCCCTCGGAGCCGCACACCAGGCGGCTGAGGTTCATCGCGCCGTCCTCGATGACCCGCTCGAGGCGGTAGCCGCTGGAGTTCTTCGTCGTGCGCGGCTGGTGGGCGCGGATGAGCTCGAGGTCCCGCTCGATAACCTGACGGATGTCGCGGTGGAGCTGCGCCTGGCGGGTGTCCCCATCGGCCAGCTCGCGCCAGGCCGGGCCGTCGAGCGGCGTCGGCCGGAAGTGGGCCAGCGTCCCATCGGCGAGGACGACCTTGAGCTCCTCGACGTAGTCGATCGTCGCCCCGTACTTGACCGAGTGAGAGCCGGCCGAGTTATTGGCGATCATCCCGCCGAGCGTGCAGTAGCCGCCGCTCGACGGGTCGGGCGGGAAGAAGCGCCCCCGCGGCGCCAGCGCGGCGTTGAGCTCGTCAAGGGTCAGGCCCGGCTCGACCCAGACGTGGTCGTCGGCGGCCTCGATGGTCCGGTCCATATGGGGTGTGAAGTCGAGAATGATCCCGTCGCCGAGGGCCTGCCCTGCGAGGCCCGAGCCGCCGCCCCGTGCGGTGATAGGGATGCGCCGCTCGCGGCAGTAGCGGGCCACCGCCCCCACATCGCCCGCGTCGAGGGGACAGACCACGCCCAGCGGCTCGACACGGTAGATGCACGCCGCAGTGCTGTACAGGGCGCGCGTCACGGCGTCGAAGGCCACCTCCCCGCGCACCAGGCGCCGCAGGTCCGTCTCGACCGCGCGCAGCTCTCTCGCCGTAAGCATAGGCGTTGCCATGGCCGCCCTGCGCCGTCAGATGTCCCGCCCGCATGCATGGTACAGGAACTGCTGCTTCGGCTCAAGGGGAGAGGGTGGCTCCCGTCGGCGGGCCATCGCGGTTTCGCGCCAAACCGTGATACGTCTGGTCACATGCCCGCCTGCTCCTGACATGCGAGGGCTCCGCGAGCCGGGTCTCGGCGCGCGGAGCCCTGACGGATTGGCTGAGGGCTACTCGACCTTGATCGCCTCGACCGGGCACTCGGGCACGCAGGTCTCGCACTCGGTGCACGTATCCTGGTCGATCACGGCTACATCGTCCTTGATCGAGATCGCCTCTACCGGGCACACCTCGACACAGGTCTCACAGCCAGTGCACTCATCCGGATCCACTTTCACCACGTCACGCTCTCCTTCCGAAACGGCAGTTGTGTGAGGACAGCAGCAACGGGAGACACCACCGTCTCCCGCGCATCTCATTCTACTGATCCCGTCCAGCCGTTCAAGTCGAAATCATCCCTGCGCCCGGGCCGCCAGCCAGCCGTGCGCGACGACGAGCGCCAGGCCGACGATGGCGAGCCAGCCCGTGAGGCGACGGGCCACCGCCGTCTCCGTCCGGGGCGCCAGTTCGGCCGCCAGGCCCTCGGGGAGCCACGTCTCGTCGCCCACCGCCTGCGTCTCGGCCGGGTCGAGGAGGCCCGAGGCCGCGAAGCACGTCGCGCCAGCCCCGCCCCAGGCAGTGGCGTTCGCCCAGAAGATTGGGAACGAGGGCGAGAGGGGCCACGTGCTGCGCGCGGGGTCGATGCCCACGTAGACGGCCTCGGCCTCGCCCTCGCGCCAGCGGCCGATAAGCGGCACGTCGCCCGCGCGGGCCAGCGTCTCGAAGCCCGGCGGGGCGAGCAGCCGCGCCGCGGGGCCGACACGCACCCCGTCGAGACGCACCGCCGCCATCAACGGGTCCCGCGGCGCCACCACGGCGCCCTCTCCCACCTCCGCCTCACCGGCCAGCCGCAGCGACCCGACCGACTGGCTCGGCGCCACCACGACAATGCGCCCGCGGTCGAGACGGGAAGGGACGGATCGGTAGTAGACAGCCAGGGCCCCGTCGGGCGGCTCCACCGCGCCGGAGGCCGCCTCGACGACCGTCACGCCCTCCTGGGCGGCGAGCGCGCGGCGGAGCGCGGGGCTCGGCTCGCCGAGCAGCGCGACCCGCGCGGGCCGGGGGCTCCGCCGCAGCCACGCGCGGTCGTCGAGCGGCAGCGCGTCGCCGCCTTCGAGCCGCGCCGCAAGCTCAGCAACGGAGCCGATGGGAACGTCGAAGACGACGGAGACACGCCCGCGCGCAGGGACCGTGCTGCGCTGGCGGCCGAGCTCCCTGCCGTCGCCGAGCAGCGTCACCTCGACCGACATCTCCCCCGCAGAGGCGCTGGCCACGCCGACGAGCACCTCGTGGCCGCCGCCGGGCCGCCGGGCCTCGGCGAAGGCCACGATCCCCAGGTTGTCCGATGCGTCGCCCTTGGCCAAGACGTGGATGCCCTCGGGGAGCCCCTCGATCTGCCTGTCCGTCGCGACGACGACCAGGGCGCCCGGATGCCCGCGAAGGGCGTTGGCCGCCGCATTGACGAGCTCGGACGGCTCCAGGCTCGCCGACTGCGGCGCCAGGTCAGCGAGGGTTGCCAACCCGCTGTCCCGCTGCCGGACGAAGCTGAGAGTCGGCGGCGGGAGTGGGACGACGGTCACGCGGCCGTCGGCGCCGGCGCGGTCGATGAGGGCGCGCAGCTCGTCGGCGCAGGCCTGCCAGCGGGTGCGGCCGTCGGGCCGCCGCGCGGCCATGCTGGCCGAGAGGTCGGCCACGATGACGAGCCGCCGCGCGACCCGCTCGGGCCGGACCCACGCCAGGCCGCACAGCGCGCCCGCGAGCGCGACCGCCACGGCCACGCGCAGGACAAGCAGCGGGTCCACCCGCCGCCGGCGCCGCGAGCGCGGCGCCTGGCGGGCCGCCGCCGCCAGGCCGCGCCACAGCATCAGGCTCGGCACCGCGACATCGCGGCGCCGCCAGCGCCAGAGGCTGAGCACGATGACGGCGGGCACGGCGAGCAGCCCGAGCAGCCCCAGGGGATAGAGCCAGGTCATCGCACCAGCCCTCCCCGCCGCAGGGTGCCGAGCACGCACTCCTCGAAGGGCTCGGCTGAGGAGGTCTGGACGTAGCGGGCGTCGTGCCGCTCGCAGAAGGCGCGCCAGCCCTCGCAGAAGGCATTCCGGCGGCCGGCGTAGAGCCGAAGGACGGCGTCATCAACCTCGAGGCTCTCGCCCTCACCCGTCTCGCAGTCGGTGAGCCGCGCTGGGCCGACGGCCGGCGGATGGAGCTCCTGCGGCGACAGGACGTGGAGCACGGCGAGGTCGAACCGCCGCGCGCCCAGCAGACGCAGGCCCCGCTGTGGCCGGCCCTCGTCGAGCAGATCCGAGATCAGGAGAAGCAGCGCCCGCTCGCCCACCCGCTCGCGGAAGGCGCGGAGCGCGGCGAACACGTCGGTGCGCCCGCCCGCTGACAGCGGATCGAGGAAGGCGGCGAGGGCGCCCACGTCCGGCTTGCCGCTGAGGCGAGGCGACCAGCGGACCTCGCCGCCTGCAAAGGCACCGAGGAGCGCCTCGTTGCGGCTCGCGAGCGCGAGGTACGCGAAGGCCGCGGCCAGGCGGCAGGCGTGATCGAGCTTCGGGGGATCGCCGAAGGCCATCGAGGCGCTGGCGTCCACAAGCACGCACACCAGCACCGCCTCCTCCTTGGTGAACTCCTTGACGAACAGGCGGCCGGTGCGGGCGAAGACATTCCAGTCCAGGTACCGCGGCTCGTCGCCGGGCGCGTACTTGCGGTGGTCGGCGAACTCGGCGCGGCCGCCGCGCTGATGCCCTGGGCGGTCGCCGGCCCGGCGGCCCACGATGGTGCGGCGGAAGACAAGCTGGAGGAGATCGAGCCTGCGGAGGAAATCGCCGTCGAAGAGAGTCGGGGAGCGAGGGTCGGACGCTGGGGGGCCGGGGGACGCTGCGTGGCTGGACAGACGTGGCCTCTCACGCATCACGCGTCACGCATCACGATCCTCGGGTGGCGGTGAGCTGGCCTTCGGCCTGCTTGGCGTAGGGGCAGCCGGGGAAATCCTCGACGACCTTTCGCCAGGCGGCCTTGGCCTCGCCGAGACGCTCGTTCTCGGCGTGGATGTTCCCGACCAGGAGCCAGAAGCGCGCGTCCTCGAGCTCCTCCTCGGTGTAGACCGTCTTGCTCAGCAGGTCACCCTCGCGGATCTCGGCGAGACGCTTGCTGGCCTCTGCCGCCTGCTCGCTGTCAGGGAAGCGGCTGAGGAGCTCGCTGTACTTGTTCCAGGCCTTGCGGTAACGCTGCGCGCCGAAGAGCTCCTCGGCCTCACCCAGGAGGACCATCGGGCCGAGCTTCTCATGGTCGATGAGCTGGGCGAGACGGGCGTCGGCCGCCTTGGCAGCGTCGGTGTCCCCATAGTCGTCGAGGCACTGGCGAAGCAGGGCGACGCCCGGCAGGAGCTCGCCTTCCTGGAACTGGGCTTCGGCCTGCTCGACGAGCTGGGCAGCTTCCTGCTCGTCCTGCTGGTCGTTCTTCCTGGCAGCGGCTTCGGACGTGCCCTTGTCCTTAGTCTTGGCCTTGGCGGCAGCTTTCTCCTTGGCCTTCTCAGCGGCCTCGCGCTTCTTGGCCTCGGCGGCCTGCTTTCTCTCTTCCTGCGCGCGCTTGCGCTCTTGTTCCTTCTGCTTCCTTGCCTCTTCCTTCTTGCGCTGCTCCTCTTCGCGTTTCTTCTTCCGCTCCTCCTCGCGGCGCGTCTTCGAGTCGTCGTCATCCTCGATGAGGCGGTAGCGGCCACGGTTGTTGCGGTTGCTGCGGTTGCGGCTCGAGCCCCGCGCCTGCGCACCGTCCACGAGCAGGACCAACGCCGCCACAGACGCCACCACAAGGCGAAGCACGCGTAGGAGAGTCATCAACCCGCCTCCAGAGAACAGACCGTTGCAAACCCTGTGCTGAGTGTAGCGCCCGGCGGCAGCGAAGTCAACGGGAAAAGGCGTCCCGGTCTGGGGCCGGTCGGTGATGCGATCGGCCACGAGGGCGAGTGGGGAGGGGACCTCAAGATGCGGGGTCAGACTCGTGGGAAGCAGTGCTGTCCCTAAGTGTGTTGGACGGCACCAGTTACGGCCTGCTGGCCGCCCGCGAGCCGGGGCGATGTGGACAGAACACGGCGAAAAGCGGCAATGGCCGGGCATCCCGCGACGACCATCGGGTGGAGGCCAGGATGACGGGCTCAGACGCCGAGACCATCACGGAGCTTTTCGCCGCCTACGGCGCGGGGCTGCGGGAACGCGCGCGTCGCATCCTGGGCTCCGAGGCCGATGGAGCAGGCCCGCAAGGCGCTGCCTCCGGGGAAGCTTGAGGGAGCGCGCGAGGCAGCTCGCATGTCCCGGGGGACATCCTGTGACCTACAGGCCACGGAGGTGCGCTGCCACGTCGCTCAAATCGAGGCTTCGCAGGCCTTCAGCGGACGGGAAGCCGTCATCGTCCCAGCCGCGCAGGGCGTAGTATTCGGCCAGCAGGCGGGGCATGTCGGGCAGGCTGCCGGCGGCGGCGCCGGTCTGGCGGTCGAGGTGCTCGAGACGATGGGGAAGGGCGTCGTCGGGGCGGCGGACGCCGCAGCGGAGGTCGTAGGCACGCTTGAGGGTGAAGAGGCGAGCGCCGGCGAGCATCAGCTCGTCGGCCGAGATGTCCCAGCCGGTGACGAGGCTCGTCCAGCGGGCGAGGACGCTCGGGCCGGTGCCGTCGCGGGCGACGAACTTGCAGACTCCGAGGGCGTCGTAGACGGCCATCAGGTTCTGCATGTCGACGGCGATGCGGGCCTTGCCTTCGTGGTCGTGGGGCTCGACGGAGCCTGCCTCGACGCCGAGGTCGCGCATGGGGGCGCCGTAGCCGAGGATGTAGCTGAAGCTGTCGAGGTGGCAGGCCCCCCGCGTGCCCGTGGCGTAGCTGGGGGCCATGGAGATGAAGGCCCTCGGGTCGTGGTAGGGGTATTCGAGGCCCTTGGTATGGATGGCGAACGTCGGGGCCTCGCCGCCCAACTTGTCGGCTGCGCGGCGGACGCCTTCGCCTAGGAGTTTCCCGATGCCCTCGCGGCGCCCGATGGCGTGGACGAGCGCGAGGATGGCGTCGGCGCTGCCCCAGGCCGGCTCGATGCCGCCGCAGTCGTCGGTCGTGATGATGCCGCGCTCGAACGCTTCCATGGCGAAGGCGATGACGGCGGAGGTCGAGATGGTGTCGAGGCCGTAGCGGTTGCACAGGTCGTTGGCGGCGACGACGGTGTCGTAGTCGTCGTTGAGGCAGAGCGGGCCGAAGCCTGCGGTGGTCTCGTACTCGGGCGCGTGGCTGCGGAGGCCGGCGTGGGGGCCGTCGGGCAGCTTGACGATCTTGCCGCAGCGGATGGGGCACGAGTAGCAGGCGTAGTGGCGGTCGAGGACGCGGTCGAAGTGGCTTTGCGGCGCGATCCGCTCGGCCTGCTCCGCCCACGAGCCGAGCTGCCAGTTCTTGATGGGCAGGTCGCCGCAGCTCTCGACGAAGGGCACGCCGCTGGCTGTGCCGCCCGTGGAGAGGCGTCCCGCGCCCTCCTTCGCGGCGGGCATCGCCTGGCGCATCGCCGCCCGCAGCTCATTGGGGTGCGCGACCTCGACCGCGCCCGTGCCGCGCACGGCGATGGCCTTCAGCCGCTTGGCGCCCATCACGGCGCCCATGCCCGTCCGACCCGCCGCGCGGGTGTCGTGGCCGCCGAACATCACGCTGGCGATCCGCGCGAGCCGCTCGCCCGCCGGCCCGATGGCCGCCACCTGCGCCTTCGGGTCGGTCGCCTCGCGGAGCCGATCGCTCGTCTCGATGGTGTCGTTGCCCCAGGCCTCCGTCGCCGGCCGCAGCTCGGCCTTGCCATCGTCGATCCACAGGTAGACAGGCTCCGGTGACCCGCCTCGGAACACGATGCCGCCGATGCCCGCCTTCGCCATCTCGCGCCCGAAGTATCCGCCCGCCCTCGCCTCGCCCCAGATGCCCGTCAGCGGCGACCTGGCGCACACGCACACCTTGTTGCCCGACACCACGGGCACGCCCGTCAGCAGCCCATTCACGAACACCAGCGGCGCCTCGGCGGCGAGCGGATCGAGCGCTGGGTCGAGCTCATCGTACAGCAGGCGTGCCGCCAGACCGCTGCCACCCAGGTACGCGCGGAACATCTCCTCGGGCAACTCACGGGTGCCGACAGCTCCCGCGGTCAGGTCAACGTCGAGCAGCTTACCGTGGCTGGACGGGAACATGCCTTCCTTCTTCGCTTTTCCTTGCGTTTCCGCGCCTTGGCGTGCGGCCCCCTCTTCTCAGAGCGGCAACGTCACGGCCTCGCCGGTCTGGGACGAGCGGTAGGCGGCTTCGATGACCTCGACGGTGTGGCGGCCCTCGGCGGCGGTGACCGGCGGGTCGGTGTCGTTCTCGACGGCGGCGACGAGGGCCTCGACCTCCTCGCGAAGGAAGTCGAGGACGGGGTCCGCCTCCTTCGGCGACAGCTCGCAGAGGGTCTGCCAGTCGTCGTTCGTGTGGGAGGGCGAAGCTCCTGCTGAGCCGCGGCTTCCCCTGGCGCCGGGCGGCTCGGCAGGAGCCTCGCCCTCCCGCGCGGTGCGGAGCATGAGCTTCTCGTAGGGGCGGAGGAGCATGAGCCCTGTCTCGCCGACGATCTCGTTGGTCTCGTGGAAGCCGGGGAACGGCGGCCAAGCCTTCAGCTCGGTGGGCATGGAGCACAGCTCCGTGAAGGTGCTGTAGGCGCCGCACTCGAAGTCGAGGAACAGGGCGCCGCAGTTCTCGATGGGCGTGTCGGCCCAGTAGTTGCCGAACCGCGCCATCACCGTCCGCACGCGGCTGCCGACGAGGTGGAGGGTCATGTCGAGCTGGTGGCAGCCGTAGCCGAGGAAGAAGCCGACGCTGAGCTTCGGGTCGCTCATCCAGTGGCCGGGCTTGGTGCCGAAGCCGCGGGCGTTGTGGCAGAAGAGCTGGCGGAGCATCAGGATCTTCCCGATGGCGCCCTCGTCGAGGAGTGCCTTGGCCTGCTTGACGAGGGGGAAGAAGCGGCGGGAGTGGGCGACCATGAGCTGCACGCCGTTGCGCTCGGCGGCCTCGATCATCCGGTCGCACTCCGCCACCGTCGTGGCCATGGGCTTCTCGACGATGACGTGCTTGCCCTGGTCGGCGGCGCACACGGTGTGCTCGGCGTGGACCCCGTGCGGGCACACGACGGCGACGATGTCGATGTCGTCCGCCGCGCACAGGCTCTCGACCGATGCCTCGAGGCGGATGCCGAACTTCCCGGCGTAGGCTGGCGCCCGCGTGCCGCCCGCGACGGCCACGAGCCGGGCCTTCTCGGAGTCCTGAAGGCTCAAGGCATAGCGGCTGGCCCACCCGCCCGAGCCGATGATCCCGACGTTCATACAGGCCTCCTTCCTGGCCGATGTTACTGGCGCTCATGGCGCTTCCCGCATGTGGGGAGGGGATGGGTGGAGGACTGGATGATTGGACGGGTGAGAGGCAGGAAGAGCCGATCTCGTGAAGCCGGCACTCCCTCTCTCATCCATCCATCCATTCACCCATCCATCCACTCCCGCATCGCCCCTTGGCGTCCGCCTGCCTGCTCGGCTTCTCTTCGTGCCTCACCCACCGTGCTGGAAGAACTTCATCCACTTCTCGCGGAAGAGTGCGCACTGGCTGGGGTCCGCCGGCATGTAGATGACGCCGATGGGCGAGCCGGGCTCGAGGCTGTCGGTGATGCGGCGGTCGAGGATCAGGTCCTTGCCCTCCTGGATCGTGCCGTCGGGCAGGGCGAAGGTGTAGTGGATGTCGTAGGGGTGGCGGTTGTTGATGGTGATGTCGTTCCGCACCTCCTTCCGGTCCACGGCGGCCTTCGTGAGCCGGCCGTTGGACAAGAGGGCGGCGTACTTGCGGGCGCGCCGCACGGAGAAGAAGAGCATGAGCAGCCCGGCGCCGCCGAAGCCAACGGGGAAGAGGACGATGAGCCAGGCCTTCCAGCCGGCCCGCGAGGCGGTGGGGCGGTTGCTCTCGGGCTTGTCGGGCAGGTACTCGATCTCGATGGAAGACCCCTTGCTGAGCGAGCGCCAAAGCCTGCTCGGCACGTTGCCGTGGTTGGAATGCCTGGTGCCGTCCTCGGTCGCGAAGGTGTAGTGGACGCGGTAGTGCGTCGTGGTGCGGGTGCGCCGGTGGCGGCCGGTGCCGGTTGTGCTCCTGGTGGTGTAGGTGTCCTTGCGCGTCACGGTGCCCTGGGCGGTCCTGCCCTCGCGCTCGTAGCGCTGCTCCCGTGAGATCAGGAAGCTGGCAAGGAAGATGGTGCCGACGCCGGCCGCGGTGAAGACGAGGCCGAGGATCGTCAGCACGGTCCATCCGCCGTCGAACATCAGGCGGGCGGTAAGGCCGCTCTTGGGCCGCAGGGTCGTCAGGTCCAGTTCGCCGTCGGGGGTGCTTGCCATGGGCTACTCCTGCTCCGTGTGTCGCGGGACGACTTACCACTGATAGCACAGGCCGCCGCCGGAATCAAGGCAGGCGGCTATGTTGCTGATGGGGCGTCCGATGGGGGGACGCGCCGGTGGCCATGCAACGCCTCGCCGGACTTCGCTCCGGCGGCGCCGAAGCTCCCCTACCGACGGGAGATGCACGAGTCGTTCCCCCAGGAGGCGTATCGTCAGCGGTGGCACGTGGAGGGCTCGTTCTCCCAGCACAAGCGCGTATTGGGCTCAGCGGTGCATGCCCGCAGCCCCGAAGCGCACGAACGCGAATGCTCGCTGCGGGTACTCACCCAGGATCTGATGATCCTCAGTTCGTCCACCGGGAGGGCTTCAACAGAGCACTTCGAAGGTGTGGCATCAATCTCGACCGAGCGCCGCAGGGTCTCTGGGCGCACAGTTGGCCATCCAGCGAGAGATCGGGCTCTGGGAGAGCGGGCAGG
>CAZDNN010000171.1:0-11272 GCA_964506385.1 uncultured Planctomycetota bacterium | reverse complement strand
CACCTCTCGGACGTGTCAAAAAGCGTGCCAATCGCCTGCGGCGGCTCGGCGGCACCTCAGCCGGCTGAATAGTTACACCAAACCCAGCAGTGATGGCTTGGTTTTCTCGTGTGCCCAACCTGCGTTTTCGCCTCTTTGGCTGCGGGCGTAGCCTGCGGTAGGAGGACGCCTGATGACGATGAACGTGGCGCTCCGCTTCGCCGCCACCGCCCGACGTATGCCGGGCAAGACGGCCGTCCACGACGACACGGGCAGCACCACCTACCGCCAGCTCCTCGGCGCCGCGCAGGCCGTGGCCGCCGCGGTGCGCGAGACGACCGACGCCGAGCGCGTCGGCCTCCTCGCCCCCACCTGCGCCGCCTTCCCCGCCGCATACTTCGGCATCCTGTTCGCCGACAAGGTCCCCGTGCCGCTCAACTTCCTGCTCGACGCCGGGACCCTCGGCTTCATGGTCCGCGACGCTGCCCTCGACACTGTCGTCGCAACCCGCCACTTCCAGCCGATGGTCGAGGCGCTGGGCGCAAAGGCCCTCTACGTCGAGGACCAGACCGCGCCGCCCGCCGAGATGCTCGTCCCCACCCGCGGCGGCGACGACCTGGCGACCCTGCTCTACACCTCCGGCACCACGGGACTGCCCAAGGGCGTGGTGCTGACCCACCGCAACTTCGTGGCCAACGTCGAGAGCTGCCTGCGCCACATCGGGATCACCGAGGACTGGGTGTTCCTCGGCGTCCTGCCCTTCTTCCACTCTTTCGGGATCACCACGTCGATGCTGGTGCCCCTGCTCGTTGGCGGGTCGGGCGCCTACGTCGCGAAGTTCTCGCCCCAGCGGGTCATCGAGGTCATCCAGGCCCACGGGGTGAACGTCTGCTTCGCCGTGGCGTCCATGTTCCGCGTGCTCATGCGTGCGGGCGAGCAGGCGGGGGTGAAGCTCGGCTCCCTGAAGTTCGCCATCGCCGGCGGCGAGGCGCTGGGGGCGCCGCTGGCCGCGCGGTTCGAGGAGATATTCGGCATCCCCCTGCTCGAAGGCTACGGCCTGACCGAGACCTCGCCCGTCCTCTCCGTCAACCTGCCCGAGCGCAACCGCCAGGGCTCCGTCGGCCCGATGCTCGACTGGGTCGAGCCCCGCATCGCCGACGACGAAGGGAACCCTCTGCCCGAGGGCGCCGACGGCGAGCTGTGGGTCCGCGGCGACTGCGTGGCACGCGGCTACTACCAGCGCCCGGAGGAGACCGCCGCGCAGTTCACCCCCGACGGCTGGTTCAAGACGGGCGACCTCGCTCGCATCGACGCCGACGGCTACCTCTGGATCACCGGCCGCAAGAAGGACCTCATCATCTCCGCAGGGGAGAACATCTCGCCCAACGAGATCGAGAGCGTGCTGCACCAGCATCCTGCGGTCTTCGAGGCCGCTGTCATCGGCGTGCCCGACGAGCGTCGGGGCGAGGTGCCCAAAGCCTTCATCACCCTCCGCGAGGGCGCCGAGGCCACCGCCGACGACCTCATCGCCTTCTGTCGCGCCCGCCTCCCCCGCTACAAGGTGCCCGTCGCCTTCGACTTCCGCCCCGAGCTCCCCCACAGCCCGACCGGCAAGGTCCACAAGCTTACCCTCAGGCAGGCAGAAGGGCTGGCGTGAGCCCACGGCCGCAGCCGTGGCGATCGGGCCGCGGGCGGGGGCTCGGCTCAGTCGCACACGAGCTTGAACCCGGGCATGTCGGCCCTCGGGCGCTCCTTGAGCAGCTTGTGGATCGGCTCGAAGGTGGCGAGGATCTTGCGGTAGTCGGGGTCGTCCTTCGACGCGAAGACGGGCTTGCCGCAGCGCTCGGAGCCGCCGGCGGCCTTGGCGAGCGGTGCGAGGAGGAAGCTGTTGTTCTCGGGCTTCATGACGCGGGTGTAGAACTTGCGGGGGATGCCGCGCTTGTGGCAGCCGTTGCAGCGCCGCGAGGCGACCTCCTTGAGGGTGGCATCGAGGGCCGCCGGCATCATCCGCCGGCTGCCGAGACGGGCCTTGTGGTTCGACGACGAGGTGCCGTAGTAGGGGATGTTGAGGTCGAGCCAGAGATACACCCTCCGCCGGTCTTCGTCGGGCACGTTGACGCGCGGCTTGCCATCTTTGTCGGGGTGGCCGCTGCGGATGATGTCTGCGAGCTTGCTCGCGGGGCTGCCCCAGCGCCGGGGGGCGATCTCCAGCACGTTGTGGCCTGCCCCGTTGATCGTCCAGATCCACTCGGCATACGGGCTCATGCCGCGCGCGGCGTCGCCGCGCGGCCCGACGGGACTGCCGTGATGAATCCAACCGTTCTCGGACTGTGTGCCGGTTCGTGCCAGGATGTCGTAGGAGACGTTGAAGAAGTCGGTCATGTCGCCGGTCAGGTCCACGTTGCCGGGTTGCTCGCGCTCGTTGTGGCACTTGATGCAGTTGCGGTCGAAGACCCCCTGCACGACCTCGGGGTAGCTGAAGCCCTTGACGCCCCACGCGGGCGCCCGCAGCTTCTGGGGCGTGCGGCGCAGGGGCACCCCCTGGCCGCTGTGGGAGGCGGCGGCGCTGCGGTCGGCGTGACAGCCGACGCAGCCCTGCACCTCGCCGGGCATCATGTGGGTGAACGATCTCATGCGCTGGAGCGCGCGGCCCTCGCCGTCGAGCGCGAGGAAGTAGATCGGCACCTCGGAGGGGACCTGGAACGCCGCGCTGCCGTCCTCGTCAACGTCGGCGAAGCCCCAGACCTTCTTCGGCGCGTAGGTCGCGCCGCACGAGACGAGTGGGAACTGGTACCCGAATACGGCGATGTTGCGCATGCCGTGCCCATCGGGCCGGCGGTTGTTCTGTGGCGTGTGGGTGCTTTTCTCGATTTCCTGCACGACCGCGATCTGCTTGATCTCGCCGCGCTTGACCTCCGGCTCGAGGCCGTAGTAGACATCCTGCACGAACACCGACGCCCACGCGCCCGACGCTCTGCCGTCCTCGGGCAACTCGACGCTGCGGTCCATGTGGTTGCCCGTCAGGACCGGTGGCCGCTTCGTCTCGCGGATCGGCTGCGGGCAGTAGAAGCCCATCCCGCCGGTGGGGAAGAGCAGCGAGACGCTGTTGGCGTCGAAGTCGCGGAGCTGGATCGTGCCGCCCTTGGAGACCAGGAATCTGTCGTCCCCCAGTGGAAACGGTTTCTCGTATGGACCTCGCAACCCGTTGCCATAGACCCCGCTGTACCGATAGAGGTCGATCTCGGGCGTCAGGTTGGTTACGGCCTCTTTGGCGTTGGCCCCCCTGGACTGGTCGATCAGGACGATGCCGCCGCGGCACGGCCCGTTGTGGTTGGTCGCCGTGGCGACGGCCTTGTTCGTGCCGGGGACCGGCTGCGCGTCCATGAACGTACCGGGCGACAGGACGCGATTGCCGTAGAAGCCCGACAGGCCGGTGCCGTCGGGGTTGATCGCCCAGAGGCTCTGGATCGGGCAGGCCGCTCTATCGACATACTCCCAGCGGGTGTAGATGATCCGCCCGTCCTCGAGCACCGAGGGGGTGAAGTCCATCAGGTAGTTGGCCGAGAGCC
Organism: uncultured Planctomycetota bacterium; assembly: GCA_964506385.1. GTDB lineage: Bacteria > Planctomycetota > PUPC01 > DSUN01 > DSUN01 > CAZDNN01. The sequence continues at coordinate 7,724 of CAZDNN010000171.1, read as the reverse complement.
GCCGCTGCTTCGAGCCGTCGCCCTCCATCCGATACAGGACCGGTGAGGTGACGACGTAGCAGTAGGCGTAGGCCGGCTTGCGATCGGAGATGAAGGCGATGCCGCCGTCGGGCAGCCAGCAGGGGTCGAGGTTGTTGTAGGCGCCGTGGGTCAGTTGCCTGAGGCCCTTGCCGTCGATGCCGATGGTGAAGATCTGGTAGTTGCTCTTCTCGTCCTCATACCGCGAGATGTCCTCGATGTGCGCCACGGGGTTCGACCCCACGTGGCCGCCGCGCCGCAGCGCGAAGACGATCCGCTTGCCGTCGTAGTCGAGATCGGCCGTGGTGATCATCCCGTCCTTGCCAGCGTCGTAGATGCACTTCAACTCCTCTCTCGCCGGCGAGAAGATGTAGAGACCGCCGCCGGGCCGGAACCCCTCGACGTGGTAGACGTAGACGTGTGAGATGTTGAGCGGCTTGCGCTTCACCACCAGGATGTCGGTGAACCCCAAATCGCCATCGGTGAGCGCTTTGCGTAGGGCTTGCGCCTCGGGCGTCTTCTCCTGCGGGGGAATCCGCATCGCCGCCAACTGCTTCTTGGTGACCCGCGACGCAAACACCGCGATCTCCGCGGCACCCGGGTTCGGCGACGTCGGATGCGACGAGAGGAACTTGATGCGGATCCTGGTGACCGTCTGCTTCGGGAAGTCGATCATCTGCGGCCCGCGGCGATGCTCGAGCGTGCCCCGCACCGCCGGCTTGGCGGCGTCGTTCAGATAGACCTCGTAGTCCTTGAAGCACTCGAGCAGCGGGCTCGTCACGCGGGCGTAGTAGACGATCTGTGCCGCCTCAACGGGCTTGTCCCACCTCAGCGTGAACTCCGCGTTCTGTTTCGCCTTGGTCGCCCAGTCGCCATCCTGATTGAACTCGGACGGGATGACACCGCTGACGGCCATCTGCGGCCGGTATTGGTCGCTGAACTGACTGCTCGCCGAGACCTTCGCCCGCGGCGCCAGGTTCTCGGGCACGGCCTCGGCCCACGCTGTGTCGCATGCGGCCACTGCCAGCGCAGCGGCCATCAACGCGGCTGAGCGAGCCACGATCTCGCTCCGCATCATTCTCTCCTCGACAGCCAGGATGGTGGAGCTACCTCCCCCACGGGGATCGCTCCTCTCCGTGCCCCACCATTGTAGTGCCCGTAGGGCAGCGCCTGCAAGAGCGTGGGTGGCAAGAGGTCACTGGATACTTGGAGAAAAGGGAGAACGGGGTCATACGGGCACGTGAGGGACTTGCACGCTCTCGAGCAGGGCGAGCTATCCTGGAGGCAAGCTTGGCTATGTTGGCCCCAGCGAGAACCCCTTCGGATTCTGGCGGCGGCCCGGTCCTTCCGTGCCGACTCAGTTCGAGGGTTCTCCCTTGCGGTCAGGGGGAGGGACGACTACAATACAGTGGGGTTACGAGAGAGAAGGGACCCGTGAGAATGCTCACCAGCCTGTCCGGTCGGCAGCGGCTCTGGCTGGCCTTTGCACTGCTGGCGGCAGCGGGGATCGTGGCTGTGGGTGTGTTGCGCCACAAGACGGCCCCGCCAGCCCTGCCAGCGGAATTCACCGTCGAGATGGCCATAAGGCAGATCGCGCCACGGCTCAACGTCACGGGCAAGAACCTCGCGCGCGAGTTGGGGTTGCCCCTGGACGCCGCCAAGAGGAAGCCTCTCAGGGTACTCGGCATCACGCAGGGGGAACTCGACCACGCTACCGAGCATCTCCTGGGCCACCGTGAGACGATGCTGAAGTACTACGTTTTCGCAGCGTTGGCTGTCTTCGGGCTGGTCTACCTCGTCAGGCTGGGTCGGCCCGACGGGTCGCCCGCGGCCGAACGCAGGACGTGGTACCCACGCTGGCCCTACGTTGCCTCTCTCGTTCTGGCCGTGGCGGTATGTGGGTTCGCGCTCGGCAAATCGCCCAACCCCATGGAGAGCTCGGTCAAGGTCTTCAAGAGCCTCGTGGGACTCTACCCGTCGATCGCCGCGAAGGTGGGCGCCTTCGCCTTCTTCGCGGTGCTGGCCGTCGTCGGGAACAAGCTGATCTGCGGCTGGGCCTGCCCCTTCGGCGCGCTACAGGAGCTCATCTACCACCTGCCGATCTTGAGAAAGCTCAAGAAGCACAAGCTCCCCTTTGCGGTATCCAACACCGTCCGCGGCACGCTGTTCGTTGTCATGTTGCTCTTGCTCTTCGGCATCATGGGCGGGCATGAGGGGTTCGTCGTCTACCATTTCATCAACCCCTTCAACCTGTTCAACCTCGACATCGAGACGGTCACCGTCGGCGCGACCATCCTGGCCGCGCTCGTCGCGTCGTTCGGCTTCTACCGACCGTTCTGTCAGCTCGTCTGCCCCTTCGGCCTGCTGAGTTGGTTTCTCGAGCCACTCAGCATCTTCCGCGTGAAGATCGACCCCGACCGCTGCACCCACTGCGGCGCCTGCGTCAGCGCGTGTCCTCTCGACGCCGCCAAGGGTCGTCTTGCTGGCAAGGCGTTCCCCGCCGACTGTTTCAGTTGCGGTCGCTGTCTCAGGGTCTGCCCCGTGGACGCCATCCGCTACGGCCTCGTGGGCCAGACGTCCGCGGCCCCCGATCTGGACTCGGGGCATCTGGGATAGCGCGCCCGAGGCAACAGAAGCGGCGTTCGGCAGGTTCGGGGTCAGGTCTTGAGGGCGTGTTGCCCAAACGGGATCGGCGGCCTGAACGGCCACGGATCGTGCTCTTCCTGCTGGAAGAGGCGGGCGATTCAGTCGAGTTTCTGCCCATCCGTGAGATCATGACCCTCAACTGGGGTTTGGGCAACACGCCCTTGAATTTCTACTTTTGAAGCCGGGGGCAAGTCTTGACATTGGACATTTGCTCGTGCGTTGCTCTCCGACGCCGCGCGGTCCGGGCGAGCCGACGACGACGGCCTCGCACGGCCCGGCAGCCTCACCGTTCCGACCCTGCGCCGGCCTCTCACGCCTCAAGCCTGCCTTCTCACGTATCACGAATCACGTATCACGAATCACGCATCACGAATCATCCCCTTCCCTGTGCGCGTCGAGATAGCTCTGTAGGATGAGGTGGGCGGCGACGCGGTCGCGCTGCTTCTTGCGCCTGGCGCGGGAGAGGTCGGCGGCGAGCATGAGGCGGTCGGCCTGCTCGCTCGTGAGCCGCTCGTCCCAGGTCTCGACCTCGAGGCCGAGGGCGTTGCGGAGGCGGTTGGCGAACTCGGTGGTGAGCCGGGCGCGGGGGCCGATGCTGCCGTCCATGTTGATGGGGAGGCCGACGACGATGCGCTCGACGCCGTACTCGTCGCACAGGCGGCGGACGTGGTCGATGAGCGGCCCGTCGTTGCCCTTGCGCTGGAATGTGGGCAGGCCGGAGGCGATGAGGGCGCCCTCGTCGCTGACGGCGATGCCCACCCGCCGGTCGCCGTAGTCAATGCCCAGGATCCGCATGGGAGAAAGGCGCCTACTCACATCGCGGCCTTCGGCCGCAACCAAAATCGGCAGCCGACTTCGCCCGCCGAAGCGGGGCTACGTCGCCCTCGCGAAGGCGGGTCGGCAGGAGGCAGTCGGCAGTGAAGAGCATCGTCCTCGTCCTGCTATGTTGTTCCTGTTGCGGAAAGCCCGCGACCTCCCCCTCGTGTCGGGCGCCAGAGGCTGCAAGCCTCCCACTGGCAGGCGCCAACTCCTTCGTGTGCCGCCAGCCTGCGTGGGGACCCCGCGGCCCCTCCCCCAAGCTGGCTGGCTCAGCTTCCCCCCCATCGGGGGGCCGGGGGGGAACCTACACTGACTTACTGAGCCGCAGCCTCCTCGGCAAGGCGAAGGCGGCGCATCGCCGCTTGCCAGCCGCACCAGCCGGCCCCCCTGCCGTCAGATCGCCTCCCCAGAACGCCGGCCGAAGGCCACGGCGGCGGCCCGGACGGCTGACGCTCAGGGGGCATACTGCCCGCATCCCCAGCAAGAGGACGACCGACCTGGGCAGGACCAGCGGCTTCGGGCGCAGCCCGCCGCGGAAGGGCGAGCCGCCCGCCTGGCGGCCCCACCTCTTCTCTTCACTTGGCTAGAGTGTTACCTCACAGGTACTTCGTGAGCCCCTTGTCCCGCAGCTCCTCGACGAGGGCTTTGACGCGCTCGGCGTGGTCCTTCGAGCAGACGAGCGTGGCGTCGGGGGTCTGGACGATGACGACGTGCTCGAGGCCGACGACGCCAATAACGTGGCCTTCCTCGCCGACGATGAGGGTGTCGGCGCAGTCGAGCAGCTCCGCCTGGCCGATCACGATGTTGCCGTCGTCGTCGGCCTGGCTCTCGCGCAGGCGCGCCACGGAGGCCCAGGAGCCGACGTCGCTCCAGCGGAAGTCGGCCTCGACGACGCGGATGCGCTCGGCGTGCTCCATCACGGCGTAATCAATCGAGATCTTCTCGAGCGGCTCGTATGCCTCGCGCAGCACCGTCTCCTCGGCCGGGGTGGCGATGGCGCCGGCGATGCGTTCGAGCGCCGCGTACAGCTCGGGCGCGAAGCGGCGGATGCAGTCGAGGATCGTGGCGGCCTGCCAGCAGAATATCCCGCTGTTCCAGTAGTACTCGCCCGAGTCGAAGTACTCCTCGGCCGTCTCCGCCGCGGGCTTCTCGCGGAAGCGGTGGACCTCGTAGACGGGGATGCCGTCGAGGTCGGCGACGTGCGCGCCGCGGTGGATGTAGCCGTAGCCCGTGGCGGGGTGGGTCGGCGTGATGCCGAAGGTCACGAGCGACTCCCCGTCGGCGGCGACCCGCGCGCCTGCCTCCATGACCTCGTGGAAGCGCCCGACCGGCTCGATGACCTGGTCGGCGGGCATCACGAGCATCGTCGCCTCGGGGTCCGCTCTGTGCACGTGCATTGCCGCGAGGCCGATGCATGCCGCGGTGTCGCGGCCGAAGGGCTCGGCGATGACCCGCGGCGGCGCCCCGTGCCCAAGCGCATTGAGCAGCGGCGCCACCTGCGCGGCCGCCGTCACGATGTACGTCCGTTCCACGGGCACCAGCCCGCCCAGCCGCGCGACCGTCTCCGCGATCAGAGGCCGCGCTCCGCCCACAGGAAGCACCTGCTTCGGACGGCTCATGCGGCTCAGCGGCCAGAAGCGCGTCCCCGTCCCGCCCGCCATGATCACTCCGTGCAGCATGCTACCCCCTCGCCCTCCTCGGGCTCGCCCGCCAACAGGGTCGTCGCAGCGGGACGGCACACGATGCGTTGCCCGCCCGCCAGCTCGAGCTCAAGGCCGCCCAGCGGGTCCGCGCTCAGCACGCGCCCCCGCAGGCGCTGTCCCTCCGTCTCCACCTCCACCTCGCTGCCCTCCAGCGCGCTGCGCTCGCGCCAGGCCGCGGCCACCTGCGGCCAGCCGCCGCCGCACGCCTCCCAGTACCGCCTGTCCAGCCGCCGAAGCAGCGCCCCCGCCACGTCCTCGACCACGAGCTCCCGGCCGCCCTCTGCCGCCAGGGACGTCGCCGTTTCCGCGAGCTCAGGAGGGAACTTCCCGCGCCCCACATTCACGTTCAGCCCGATCCCCAACACACAGGCCACCGCCCCATCCCGGCTGCGCCCCTCGACGAGCACCCCCGCCACCTTCCGCCCGCCGACCGTCACGTCGTTGGGCCAGCGGATCGCCGCCGCCAGCCCGGCCGTCTCCTCGACCGCCTCTGCTGTGGCCAGCGCCCCGACGGCCGTCAGATGCTCCGGCCCCACCTCCCCCGCCGGCGGCCGCAGCACAACCGACATCAGAAGCCCCCGGCCCCGCGGGCAGTGCCACACACGCCCGAACCGCCCGCGTCCCTGCACCTGCTCGTCCGCCACCACCACCATCCCCTCCGCGCACCCCGCCTCCGCCCACGCCCAGGCAATATCGTTCGTGGACGACACGCTGGTGAGCGCGCGGAGCTCCGTCACGAGCCGCAACTCGCCCGACTGCGACCGAATCCTCTCCGCATCCAGCACGGCTCGCAGCTCCTATCGTCCCCGCGCCTCGACCGACGCGATTCTACTCCAACCGGCCGCCAGACGCAACACGAGCAACGGCGGATCCCCGGCCCAAGAAAGAAGGCGGCGGGAACCCGCTGGGGTCCCCGCCGCCTGGCTCCCTTCATAGGCGTCCGGCGAGCGGAAGCGACCGACGAACAGCCAACCGCATCACGGGAGGGGACGGGCGGCTAGATACGGCCGCTGCTCATCATCACGTCATTCTCCCTGCTCCGTGGACGCCTCGGGAGTATCTTGTCAAGCTTCTCAACCGTTCCTGTCGAGATATGGAGCAACCCGCGTGCCACTCGGCCATGGGATTCCCACGGGGCCTTCACATATCCAATGGTAGCAATGGGATACGGGTCTGCGTTACCCCCGAGCCGCCGCCGAACCCCGTCCGCGCGCGCACGTCCTGGGGCAGCGGTGGCCGCGCCTGGGGCAGCCGTCACTCCGCCGTTCGCAGGTAGGTCCACAACTCAGCAAGGGTGGGCCGCTGGCCGCGCAGCAACATCCCCACGCGGAACAACCGGCCCGAGAGCCACAGCGCCAGCACAGTCGCCCCCACCATAACCGACAGCGACACCACGACATCCCACCACGGCACCTCCGCCGCCGCGCACCGCATGATCATCGTGATCGGACAGGTAACCGGCACGTACGAGAGCACCCGCGACAGCACGGCGTTCGGCGCCTCTAAGATCAACGGGGAAAACAACATAGGCAACACCGCAACCACCGACCAGATGCTCGCGAACTGCTGGCTCTCCTGGTTCCCCCCCGTCAGACACCCCAGCCCCGCCATGATGCTCCCGAAGAACACAAAGCCCACCACGTAGTACGCCGCCGACAGCAACACCACGCGCGGTGCCACGTGGATCGGCGTGAACACGACCGCCGGCCCAATCGTGACCGTCACCCACACCACGAGCTGGAGCAGCCCCGCGCTCCCCAGGCCGAGCAGCTTCCCCGCGATCAACTCGTCCGGCGTCGCGCTCGACAGCAGCATCTCGATCACACGGTTGCTCTTCTCCTCCGCCAGTCCCTGGATCAGGTAGCCCGACGCAATGAAGATCGACAGCATCAGCACGAACGCAAAGGTAAACGGCACCACGATTTGCGACAGCGTCTCCTCCGGCCGCTCCTCCACAAACCGCCCGTCCGGCCCCAGGATGAGTGACCGCACGTCCGCCACAGGCCGACGGGCACGGACCCGATGCTCCTTCGCCACCTCGCCCACCAACAACCCCTCGATCAGCCACGGCCTGAGCGGGCTCCCGCCGCCTGCGGGATCCCACAGGAACCGCCGCTTGCGGCTCACATACTCCAACTCGCCCGTCTCCACGTAGTCACGCGGCACGACGTAGAAGGACTTGATGTCCTCGGCACGCAGAGACGCCTCCGCGGCCCCACGGCTGTCCCATCGCCGTATCTCTGGAATCAGTCTACCCTTGGAACGTCGGCTCACCCGCGACATCAGCTCCTCGACCGCGCCGCCGCCGCCCTCCGCACGGATGTCCTCCGTCGCCAGCACCGCGTCGGTCAGCAGCCCTGACTCGTCCACCACGGCGACGAACTTCTGCTCCGCGAGCTCCCGCCGCACCGCGATCAGCGACGGGATCGTCGCGATCCCCCCCAGCACGATGAAGAACAGCGGCGTGCCGAACGTCGCGATGATGTAACTCGCCCGTCGCACAGTGGTTGCGAACTCACGGCGGGCGATGACCAGCGT
>CAZDNN010000170.1:0-11276 GCA_964506385.1 uncultured Planctomycetota bacterium | reverse complement strand
CCGGGAAGCGACGACTACGGCACCGTCCGCTGCCTCAGCGCCATGGACCTCGACGGGAACGTGCTCTGGCAGTTCGGCGAGCCGTCGGCCGACCCCGATGCGGCCATGCTCACCGCCGACGTGCCCGTGCAGATCTACGACATCGACGGCGACGGCCGCGACGAGGTGCTCTGCCTCAAGAACTTCAAGCTCTACATCCTCGACGGCCAGACGGGCGAAGTGAAAGCCGTCCGCCCCCTGCCGCTGAACCCGAAGGCGGAGAACCACTTCGGCCGGCTGGTCGGCGACGCCATCGTCATCGCCAACCTGCGCGGCCTGCCCCGCCCGAGCGACATCCTCATCAAGAACCGCTACCGCCAGCTCTGGGCGCTCGACGACCGCCTCGAGATGCTCTGGACCCGCGAGTTCGACGACTGGTCTACCGGCCACTTCGCCCAGCCCTACGACTTCGATGGCGACGGCCGCGACGAGGTGTTCATCGGCTACGGCCTGCTCGGCCCCGACGGCGAGCTGCTCTGGGAGCACCGCTGGCCCGACCACACCGACGAGATCGCCATCGGCCCCTTCGACCCCGACCGCGACGGCGTCCAGATCGCGCTCGCCTCCAGCGACGCCGGCTTCAACCTCCTCGCACCCGACGGCACCGTGCTCCATCGCGAGCTGCTCGGCCACGCACAGCGGCTGTCTGCCGCGCGGTTCCGCGACACCCTGCCCGGCTGCCAATTCTACGTCGTCACCTACTGGGGCTGGGCTGGCATCATCTCCTTCCACGACTGCAAGGGCGAGAAGCAATTCGAGCTCGAGCCCACCTCGCTCGGCACCCTCCTCAGCCCCGTCAACTGGACGGGCCACGGCACCGAGCTCGCCCTGCTGAACGGCAGCGTCGAGCACGGCGGGATGATGGACGGCCACGGGCGTCGCGTCGTCCTCTTCCCCGACGACGGCCATCCCGACATGTGTGCCGAGGCCCTCGACCTCACCGGCGACCCCCGCGACGAGATCGTCCTCTGGGACCCCGCTCGCCTCTGGATCTACACCCAGGACCGCCCCCTCGACGGGGCCCGCTGCTACCGCCCCGTCCGCTACCCCCACCACAACGCCTCGAACTACCGCGCCGAGATCTCCCTGCCCGGCTGGGCGCTCTGAGGCAGCGCGATGGGCGGTGGGGCTGGGAGGCGCGCGCTTGGGATTGATATCACAGTTACGTAACTCCGATATCAATCGGGCACCACCCTTCGCACCTCACCGTGCCCCCGGCTCATCGCCCGCGGATCGGCTGCGGCGCCTGTCCCTTGCCCTTGCTCTCACGCCGCGCGGGGGCTAGAATGGCCCGCGTCCTGTCCCACTCCCCTGCGGAGGAGAGCTCCATGCCCAAACTGATGCTGCTGGCGATGGCCGTAGCGTGCCTCCTTGCGGTCCTGGCGACGAGGGCGAGCGGGGGCGGCCTGCTCGCCTGGCCGGTGGACCCGCACGTCAAGGTGTTCCGCGACAGCAAGCCGGCGGCCCAGGGCACGCTGGAACTGCGCGCCGCGCGCAACGAGTACGAGTGCGCGCAGATCGCAATCCGCTCAGCGAAGGCCATCAAGGGCGTCCGCGTCGAGCTGTCGCCCCTGAAGCACGCCGAGGGCAAGGGCTCGATTGAGGGGGAGAACCTCCGCTGGAACTTCGTGGGCTTCATCCCGCTGAAGAAAAACACGCCCCACGCCGACAATCTGCGGCTGCGCGCCGCGCCGTGCGAGGTCCCCGACCCGCTGCTCGAGGAGCGGACCCTCGATGTCGAGGCGGACAGGACCCAGCCCGTCTGGCTCACGGTCCGCGTGCCGAAGGACGCCGCGCCGGGGAGCTACCAGGGCACCGTGTCTGTCATAGCCGGCGTCGAGCGGGTGACCCTGCCCATCGAGCTGACGGTCGATCCCTTCGCCCTGCCCGACGAGCGGCATCTGCTCGTGACCAACTGGTTCAACACCCGCAACATCGCCACGGCCCACAAGACCCGCGACTGGTCGGAGCCGTTCTGGAAGCTGCTCGAGCAATACGCCCGAAATATGGCCGAGCACCGCCAGAACGTCTTCTACACGCCCTGGACGCTGATCGGCGTGACGCGAGAGCCCGGCGGGAAGCTCAGCTTCGACTACAGCCGCTTCGACCGCTACGTCGAGCTGTTCCTCAGGGCGGGCGTGAGTGACCGCATCGAGCTTCGGCACGTGGGGCACTTCGGCAAGGGCGGCTGGGGCGGCAGCGAGATCGTCCTGACGAAGGTCTCGGCGACCGACCGCAAGACGGGCAGACGGGTGACCCTGAGCGCCGAGGAGGGCCTGGCGCCGCTGCTCGCCGGCCTCCAGAAGCACCTCGCCGAGCGCGGCTGGCTCGAGCGGGCGATGATCCACGTGGCCGACGAGCCGTCGATCAACAACATCGAGTCGTGGCGCAAGGCGTCGGCCTTCGTCCACAAGGCGGCGCCGAAGCTCCGCCGCATCGACGCCATCGAGACCATCGACTTCACCGGCGCCCTCGAGGTCTGGGTGCCCAAGCTCAGCCACTTCGACCGCTGGCGCGACGCCTATGAGGCCCGCCGCACCGGCAACGAGCTCTGGTACTACATCTGCTGCCACCCCTTCGGCAACGTCTATCCCAACCGCTTCCTCGACTATCCGCTCGCCGCCGTGCGGGTGCTCCACTGGATCAACTTCGCCTGCGACCTGCCGGGCTACCTGCACTGGGGGCTGAACTTCTGGGGCGACGACCCCTTCGGCACGCCCCGCGACCGCCTGCCGCCAGGCGACACCCACGTCATCTACCCGGGCAAGGACGGCCCGCTGAGCTCCCTGCGCTGGGAGATCCAGCGCGAGAGCATCGAGGACTACGAGTATCTCCACCTTCTGATGACGAAGACGGCGGCCCTCAAGAAGCGGCTCGGCAAGGGCGCTGCCTTCATCGACGAGCGGCGCCGCGCCCTCGAGCTCTGCCGCCGGGTCATCCCGAGCATCACCACCTGGGAGCGCGACCCCGCGAAGCTTGCCGCCGTCCGCGCCGCCATCGCCGACGAGATCGTCGCCCTCGACGCCGAGCCGCTCCTCCTCGTCCAGACCGAGCCAGCGGCGGGCGCGACGCTGGTCAACGGCCCCATCGCGGTCGAGGTCCGCGGCGTCGTCCAGCCCGGCACGACCGTCAAGGTGAGTGGTCGCACCGTCGAGGTCCGCCCCGACGGCAGCTTCGCCTGCCTCGGCTCGGTCCGCGGCGACCCCGGCGAGATCGCCATCGAGGCCGAGCGCGACGGCAAGAAGAGGACGACCACCCGCCGCTTCAACGTGCTGCGCTGACCCGCCCGGCGATTGACCCGCATCGCGGCGGCGGGCTATAATCACGGCGAGAGGAGCCATCGTTTGAGAGCAACGTCACTGCTGTTCCGCGGTCAGCGCGAGGCTCGGGCGGGGCATGCCGAGAAGGCGGTCGAGCTGCTCGACGAAGCGGCCGAGCGGGCGCCTGACTCGCCGCACGTGGCGCTCCATCGCGCGCTGGCTCGCGCCGACGCGGGCGATCTCGATTCGGCGCTTGCCGACCTGACGCACGCCGCCGTGCACTGGCCGCAAAATCCCGTGTTCCCGCTCTTCCGGGGCGCGCTGCTCGTCGAGCAGGACCGCACCGACGAGGGCCTCGACGCCCTGGCCGCCGCGCGGAAGCTGTCGCCGCAGAACCGGCTCCTCGATGCCTACGAGGCCCTGGCGGCCATGCGGCGCGGCGACGTCGAGGGCGCGCTCCGCCGCCTCGCCGCCGCTGGCTACAGCGACAACCCCCGCGCACTCGCCGCCATCCTGGCCGAGGTCGAGGCCGAGCTGTTCCGACGCTTCGGCACCGACACCGACGCCCGCCCGCCGCGCGCGCCGGAGCCGCCGCCCCTGGGCTGGTGGACCCGCCGCAAGAGCGCCCGACGCCTCGCCGCCCTGGGCATGGAGCGCCTGGAGCGTGGCGACCCCGCCACCGCCCATCAGCTCCTGACCCTCGCCGCCGAGAAGGACCCGTCGGAGCCCGAGGTCTTTGCCTACCTGGGCTGCGCGTGCTTCGACCTCGGCGACTACGAGACGGCGCTCGGGCACTTCGAGCGGGTCGGCTCGTGGTCGAAGGCTCTCGACCTCGTGCACCTGCACCACGGCGCGGCGCTCTACAAGCTCGGGCGCTTCGACGAGGCCCTCGATTCCCTCCAGGCCGCCGAGGCGGCCGACGAGCTCGGCAACTTCAGCACCTGGATCCAGTTTTACCTCGGCCGCACCCTGGTCGCACTGGGCCGCAGGGATGCGGCGCGGCCCCACTTCCGCCGCTTCCTCGAGCTCGAAGGCGACCTGGCGATCGCCCGCCTCACCCAGGCACGCGAGCTGTTCGGCCTCGCCGTGCCCGACTCGGCGCCCCAGGGCTTCGAGGTGATCGAGGACGGCAAGACGGTGACCGTCGTCAGGGCAGGCCTGCGGGAGGCCATCGCGGCGCGGGAGCCTGCGCCCGAGGGCGAGGCGAAGGCTGGCCGCGCGGCGATGGAGCGGATCGCGATCCCCGAGGGGGTCGCGCTCGTCCGCCAGGCCCGCCGCGGCGGGCTGCTCGCCAGGGTGCTGGGCGATCGGTACCTCGACGGGAACCGGTTCCTGCGCGAGCTGGGCGTGGCCGACGCGCTCCGGCGCCAGGGCGTCCCGACACCCGAGCCACTGGCGGGCGTGCGCCGCGAGGTGCTGCCCGGGGTCTATCGGTTCGAGATCATCGTCCGGGAGGTCGCCGACGCGGCCGATCTCGCCGAGGCCCTGCGCGCGGAGCCGGAGCGCCGGGCCGAGCTGCTGGCCGCGTCCGCGCGGCTGCTGCGCCAGTGCCACGACGCGGGGCTGCTGCACCCGGATCTCAACGCCCGCAACATCCTCATCGCGCCCGACGGGACGGCGCTGATCCTCGACCTCGACCGCGCCGAGCTCGCCGACGCCCTCTCCCTCGGCGACCGCCTGGGCATGCTCGCCCGTCTCTACCGCTCGCTCCACAAGCTCGGCCTGGCGCCCGAGCCCGTCAGCGACGCGGACTGGTCGGCCTCCTACGAGGTCTACGCCGACGGCGACGCGGACCTGATCGCCCAGGGCGAGCGCCTGCTCTGGCGCTGCCATCGCGAGCTGGCGCGCCACCGCCTGTGGTGGCGGGTGACGGGCCACCGGGCGCCGAATGCCAGATGACGGGTGCCAGATGCCAGATGGCGCCGAGAAGCTGAGCCTGCCGCAGACAGGGCGCATCGCGCTTGTCCGCCTCAGTGCGCTCGGCGACGTGATCAACACGCTGCCGGCCCTCACGGCACTGCGGCGGGCATTGCCCGAGGCGCATCTGACCTGGGTCGTCGAGGCCGCCTCAGCGGGCGTGCTGCGCGGGCACCCGATGCTCGATGGGGTGCTGGTGCTGGACCGCAAGGGGTGGGGGCGGTCGGTGCGGCAGATCCGCGGCATCCGCTCGGCCGCGGGCGAGGTGCGCGGCTTCTTCGGCCAGCTCCGCGCCGCGCGGTTCGACGCGGCCATTGACTTCCAGGGCAATCTGCGGAGCGGTGTCGTGACCTTCCTCTCACGGGCGCCGCTGCGCATCGGCCTGGCGCGCAGGGACGGCAAGGAGCTGAACTACCTGTTCACCAACCGCCACGTCGCCATGCCCGACGGCCCGCTCCACCGGGTCGAGCGCGGCCTGCGGCTCATCGAGGGCCTCGGCATCGACACCGCCGACGCCGCGCCCGTCGTGCCCTCAGCCGACGGCGATCGCGAGCGGGTGGACGCCCTTCTGGCCGAGTGCCACCTGGGAGCGGGGCAGTTTGCCGTCGTCCACGCGGGGACGAGCGAGTTCGGCCGCTACAAACAGTGGCCAACCGACCGCTGGGCCGCTGTGGCGAGCCGCCTGCGCGACGAGCTGGGCCTGTGCGTCGTCCTGACCCGCGGTCCGGGCGAGTCGGAGGCTGCTGGGGCGCAGGCCATCGCGATGCAGGCCGCGGCCGACGCCGTCGTCGCGCCCGTGCTGTCGCTTGCCGAGCTGGCCGAGCTGTACCGCCGCTGCCGTCTCTTCCTGAGCGTGGACACGGGGCCGATGCACCTCGCCGCGGCCGTCGGCGCGCCCGTGGTTGCCCTCTTCGGACCGAAGGACCCGCGGGTCTACGGCCCCTACTTCGGCCGTTCCGTTGTCGTGGAGAAGGAGATGGACTGCCGCCCCTGCGCCAAGCGCTCCTGCGACGACCCCCGCTGCATGCTCGCCATCGAGCCCGGCGACGTGATGGAGGCCGTGCGGGAGCTGCTGCGCGATGCGTGATGGACGCGGCTCGGCCGGCGCCTCGCCCTCCCTGCTCACAGCTCGATCATCGCCTTGACGACGCCGTCGGCGAGGTCGCCGACGAGCTGGAAGGCCTCCGCGGCCCGCTCGAAGGGGAAGCGGTGGGTAACGAGCTTGCGGAGGCGGCCGATCTCGCGCTCGAGCAGTGCGATGGCGGTCGGGACGTTGTTGACGAAGCGGAGCATGGTGTTGATCGCGATCTCCTTGCGGACCGCGTTCGCCATGTCGATGGGCACGGCCTCGCCGCGCGGGAAGCCGACGATCTGCACCAGCCCGCCGGGGCGCACCATGTCCACCCCCTGCTGCGGCGTCTCGACGGCGCCGGCGCAGTCGAACACGACGTCGATCCACTCCCCCGCCACGGCCGCCACGGGGTCGGCCTCGGAGGCATTGACGGCCCTCTCGGCACCCACCGCCTCCGCCATCGTCAGGCGGGCCTCCACCAGATCCGTGGCCAGCACGACCGTCGCCCCGGCCGCCTGGCACGCCACCGACACCATCAGGCCGATCGGCCCCGAGCCCAGGATGGCCACCCGGTCGCCCAGGGTCACCCCCGCGCGCTCGACGGCGTGGACGCCGCAGGCCAACGGCTCGACCAACGCTCCGTCCTCGGTCGTCAGCCCTTCCGGCAATGGATAGACGAAGTCCGCCGCCGTGACGAACAGGTCGGTGAGCGCGCCGTCGATGGGCGGGGTGCCGGCGAACGACACGTCGGGGCACAGGTTGTACCGCCCCGCCCGGCACATCCGGCAGGCCCCGCAGGGCACGCCAGGCTGCACGGCCACGAGCTGCCCGACCTCGAAGCCCTCGACCCCCTCGCCCAGCTCGGCGACCGTGCCGGCAAACTCGTGGCCGAGCACCAGCGGGCTCTCGACGACCATGTCGCCGATCCGCCCGTCGAGGTAATAGTGGACATCGGAGCCGCACACCCCGCAGTGCTTCACGGCCACGGCCACCTCGCCCGGCCCCGGGGCCGGCGCGGGGCGCTCCTCGAAGGCCAGCTCGCGGGCCTTCATCAGCACGGCGGCTCTCACGGTCTCGCCCATCACCTGGCTCCTTTCGGATGCGGCCACCGCCGCGACTCTAGCAGAGGCGCCGGGCGGTGTCAAAGCACCCGCCACACCTTGCACGGACGACAGGGACGTGGCTATACTACTGATTGGCCGGAGGGCGGGCAGAGTCTTGCCATCAGGTCTTCAGGGCCTGCGTAATGAGGACGGCCCTGGCTCCAGCCCTCGGGTCACTGGCCTGCGCGGCGGGGACGGCCGATGCCGTGCGGGATCAGATGGACGGATGATTGGATGCTCAATGCCCGATATCCAGCCGCCCTCGCCCGTGACGCGAACTGAGCGGGAAAGCGCTCCTGCCGCGGCCGATCCCACTTTGTGTGAAAGGTGCGGCCGCTGCTGCTACGCCAAGCTCATCATCGACGGCGAGGTGGTCTACACCCCCTTCCCATGCCCGCACCTCGACGAAGAGACGCGGCTGTGCAACATCTACGAGCAGCGGCACGAGCTGAACCCCGACTGCATGACCGTGGAGACCGGCGTCCGGCTGGGCCTCTTCCCCGCCGACTGCCCCTATGTGCGCGACCTGCCCGACTACGTCCCGCCCCGCATGGAGCTCACCCGCGAGGAGCTTGAGGCCTGCGCCGAGCAGGTCCTCGAGGCCCACGACGCGGTCCGCGAGGCCGCCCTGCCCCCACCCGACGGCGAGCCCGACTGAGCCGTTGCGCCCGGACGGCGCTCTGGCTATCATTGGCTCCTGACGATGCGACCGTTCCGGTACCGACGGAGGATGTCTCGATGAGGAAGCTCGCCGCCGCCGCCTGGATGATCGTGTGGGCTGCCGCGCTTGCCGTGGCCGGCCAGGCCACGACGAGCCAGGTCGCCGTGCCCATGAAGCAGGGTCTGGTGAGCGTGAAGGTCCGCGTGGGCCTCAAGGACAGGAAACCTGCGTCGTGGGAAGGCAGCTACCGCCTGACCGAGGGCCGCATCATCGCCACCGACGGCCTGCGGTTCGCCGGCGACGACTACGCGACGCTCGATGCCTTCAAGCTCCAGGTGCGCCGCAACTTCCCGATCTTCTGGAACCGCCGCGGGAGGACGGCGGACCAAATGCCCACGTGGCCCAACGGCTTTGTCCTGACCCTCGACGGCCACACAGCGTCCAGCCAGCTCGAGCTGAAGACCAGCAGGGGCGACTTTACGGTGCCCCTGGGCAGGCTGAGCATGGGCTCGGTGAGGATGTTCCTCGACGGCAACGTCGAGGTCGAGCGGGTGCCCACGTCGCGGCTGGTCGTGCAATCGCCGCTGGAAGAGTATGCGCCGAGCGCGGCCGCCATGCCGGGCGGCGGCATGGCCATCGCCTACATCGCCTTCACCCACGGCAAGGGCTTCGAGGGCAGACGGCCCATGAAGGAGGATCCGAAGGACTACGCGTTCCTCGCCGCACCGACCGGCGGCGACCAAGTGATGTTCCTCGAGCTCAAGGACAACCAGTGGACGAAGCCGGAGCCGCTCACCAAGGGGGGCCTCGACCTGTTCCGCACGGCGACCGCCGTCGATGGGCAGGGCAACGTGTGGGTCTTCTGGTCGGCGAACGTCGATGGCAACTGGGACGTCTATGCGCGGGTCCGCAAGGGCGAGCAGTGGGGCGAGCCGAGCCGCCTGACCACGGACGCTGGCTCCGACGTCAACATCGTGGCGGCGACTGACTCCGCGGGACGCGTGTGGGCGGCCTGGCAGGGCTGTCGGGGGAGCAACTTCGACATCTTCGCCGCACGGCAGCAGGGCCCGAAGCCCGGCCCCGCCGAAAGGGTCGGCGGCGGGCCGGCCAACGAGTGGGCGCCGGCCATCGCCGCCTCGGCCGACGGGCAGGTGGCCGTGGCGTGGGACACGTACGAGCGCGGCGACTACGACGTGCGCGTCCGCATCTGGCAGGGCGGCGCGTGGAAAGCGCCCCGCGATGTCGCGGCGACGGCGGCCAACGAGTGCCGCGCGTCGCTCGCTTTCGACAAGCGGGACCGCCTGTGGATCGCCCACGAGATCTGCCCCGAGGGCTGGGGCAAGGACTTCGGGCCGTACGACCAGTTCAAGAAGCCGACCTGCCTCTACCGCCACCGCGCGGTGGGCGTGGCGGTGCTCGCCGGCGACCAACTCCTCGCACCGCCCGGCAACGTGAACCACGCGCTGCCCATGCCGCAGGGCACGCGGCGCTGGCCCAAGTCGCCCAGGAACGCGGTGCTGGCCTGCGGGCCGCGGATCGCCATAGACGAACAGGGCCGGGCCCGGCTGTCCGCCCGCATCAAGATGCTCAAGTACCACAGCGGCGCCGGCACGTCGTGGACCAACTTCCTCACCACCTGCGAGGCCGATGGCTGGCGGGCCGCGTCCCTGGTGACCCACAACAGCGGCCTCCTCCACGAGACCCCGACCCTCCTGCCCGCTCCCGGCGGCGGCCTCCGCCTCGTCTCGACGGACGACGGCCGCATGCGCCGCTCGGCCTACTTCGGCAACATGGGCTGGCGGGTCCGCCGGCGCAGCAGGAACGCCCCGCCGGCCAGCACGCGGGGCTATCCCACCTATCCGGATCAGTGGGTGAACTGGGAGATCGCCGTGGCCGATACCGGCCGCGTCGCGCCGCCCCCGGAGCTGAAGCTCATGCCCGTCGCGGAGGGCAAGCGCAACGGCCCGTCCCCCGCGGCGAAGGCCGAGGCGCGCGACGTGAAGGCCATCCGCGGCTACCGCGCGACCGTCGGCGGCAAGACGCTGCGTATCCTGCGGGGCGAGTTCCACCGCCACACCGAGATCTCAGGCGACGGCGGCGGCGACGGCACCGTCTTCGACATGTGGCGCTACGGCCTCGACATGGCGGCGATGGACTGGATCGGCTTCGGCGACCACGACAACGGCAGCGGCCGCGAGTTCACCTGGTGGCTCAGCCAGAAGACGACCGACGTCTTCTACATCCGCGACCACTTCACCTCGATGTTCACCTACGAGCGGAGTGTGAGCTACCCCGACGGCCACCGCAACGCCGTGTTCGCCACCCGCGGCATCCGCACGCTGCCGCGCCTGCGGGGCGGGTTCGGCAAGCCCGCGGACGACCAGCCTGAGGACCTCAAGAGGCCCCACACGCCAGACACCCAGATGTTCTACAAGTACCTCAAGCACTTCGGCGGCGTGTGCTCCTCCCACACCAGCGGCACCGACATGGGCACCGACTGGCGCGACAACGACCCCGTGGCCGAGCCCATCGTCGAGATCTACCAGGGCGATCGCCAGAGCTACGAGCGGCCCGGCGCCCCGCGCACCAACACCGCCGACTACAGCATCGGCGGATGGCGCCCCCTGGGCTTCGTCTCCCGCGCCCTCAAGATGGGCTACCGACTCGGGTTCCAGTCATCCAGCGACCACATCTCGACCCATATGAGCTACTGCAACGTCTGGGTCGAGAAGCCGACGCGTGAGGCTATCATCGAGGCGATGAAGCTGCGCCGCATCTACGGCGCCACCGACAACATCATCGCCGGCGTCCGCTGCGGCGACCACTTCATGGGCGAGGAGTTCACCGCCAGCCAGCCGCCGACCCTCCACGTCAAGCTCATCGGCACCGCGCCCTTCGCCCGCATCGTCATCGTCAAGGACAACGAGTACGTCTACGCCATCGAGCCGAACAGGAAGACCGTCGAGTTCACCTGGACCGACCGCGACCCCAAGCCGGGCAAGACGAGCTACTACTACGTCCGCGGCATCCAGGTCGGCCAGGACTTCACCCGCACGCTCCGCTCCCTGGCGACCAAGGAGCGGACCGAGCTGACCCTCAACAACGGCGAGGTCGTTTGGGTCTCGCCCATGTGGATCACCTATAAGCCCTGAGCGAAGGCGGAGGTCGGGACTCGGAACGCGGAACCGAAGAAACGACACTCGTCTCGATGCTCCTGCGTCGGG
>CAZDNN010000169.1:0-11441 GCA_964506385.1 uncultured Planctomycetota bacterium | reverse complement strand
GTGCGGGGGGATCGGGCGGCCCGCTCGCCCCATGGGCGGAGAAGGCACGGGGCAAGGGGATCGACGCAACAGGGCGACGGGACGGACGCGGAGAGACCGGGTGGCAGCGGGGTGGCGACTGCGGGGGCAGGACATTGTTCCTGCGAGTCCCGATAGCGCGCCCGTTCGAGACGCGCGGTGCTTACCCCGAACACCGGACACCGCCTCAACTGCGTGCTTCGGGCTCCGGCGTGAGAGCGGGGAGCGTGAAGCAGAAGCGGGCGCCCTGGCCTTCGGCGGACTCGACCCAGATGCGCCCGCCGTGGGCGCAGATGATGCCCCGGCAGATGGCGAGGCCGAGGCCCGAACCGCGCGAGGCCGAGTCGGGGGTGTGCACGCGATAGTACTTGTCGAAGAGGTGGGGCAGGTCGGTCGCCGGGACGCCCCGGCCCGCGTCGGCCACCTCCACGCACACGCCGTCGGCACTGCAACGGGCCGACAGGGCGACCGGGCTGCCGGGGTCGGCGTACCTGATGGCGTTCGCCGTCAGGTTCGTGAGCACCTGGCCGATGCGGATGCGGTCGGCGCAGACCAGCACCCGCCCGTCCGAGGGCGCCACGCGAAGGGTCACGTCGCGCGCGTCGGCCTGGGGCAGCAGGGCTTCGGCCGTCTCGCCCAGCAGCGGCACGATGTCGAATGTCCGCCGCGTGAGGCGCAGATGGCCCGTCTCGATGGCCGAGAGGTCCAGCAGGTCGTCCACGAGGCCCATGAGGCGCTTGCACTGGCGGTGGGCGACGGCGAGCTGGTGGCGCTGCACCTCGGTGAGGTCGCCGGAGTGGCCCTCGAGCACGAGCCACAGGAAGCCGGAGATCGACGTGAGCGGGGTGCGGAGCTCGTGGGTGATGAACTCGACGAACTGCGCGCGGACCTGTTCGAGCTTGCGCTCGGTGGTCACGTCGCGCAGCAGCTTCACCACGCCCAGGCACCGCCCTGTCTCATCCACGATGGGGGACGAGATGCTCTCGAGAATGCGCTCGGGGGGCCGCTCGGTGACGACCTCGCGGCGGCCCCGCACGCGCGACGGGTCGGCCAGCGGCGCGTTGCTGGTGTAGACGGTGCACTCTCGGCAGCGCGCGAGCTTGGCGGGGAAGCGCGCGGGCCCGTCGCCGTGGCACAGCGTCCCGTCATAGAGCCAGCAGGGGAACAGGCCGGAGCCGTAAGCAGGGCAGTCCTCCCGGCCGCATTCGAGCGCCAGCCAGCAGCGCAGCGGCTGGGCCTCCGGTCCGTGGGCCTCGAGCCAGAAGAGCGAGTGGAGGCCCGGGTCCACCTCACCCTCACGGAGCTTCACCGCCAGCTCCTCCAGGCCGCACACGCCCAGCAGTTCCCGTGCCACGGGGTTGAGCGTGGCGGTCGCGTAGTCGCGGTCCACCACCAGCAGCCCCTCGGACATGCTCTCGATGGCGGCCTCCAGGCGATGCTTCTCCGCGGTCAGCGCGCCCAGCGCCTCGCGCAGCCACCGTCCCGATGCCAGCGCCTGGCCGGCGAAGCGGGGCAGCCACGCCAGGTAGTCCCCCGTCCGCGACAGCAACTCCACCCGGCCCCCGCGAGCGAGGCCCTCCGCCTCCCCCACCCGCTCCTGCGGGTAGAGCACCAGGAACTGGGGACCGAGCACCGGCGCGCGGCCCTCGGGCAGCAGCGCCGGCGCCGCATCCAGGTCGAGCAGCACGAGCTCGGGGTCCGCCTCCGCCAGGAGGCCAGGCGCTCCCTCCAGACTGACGGGCTCGATCGGCACACCGAGCGCCGCAGCGACGGAGTCCACCTCCTGCGCAGAGAGCCCAACTGCGACGATGCGAGGGTGATCCACCTCGGCGCCCATCGATGCCTCCCGCCATGTCGCTACCGGGGGTGTTACGCGCAGCCTAGCGCGCCGCGGGCGGCAAGTCAATGCCAAAACCACATTCGCCAGCCGGTTGCGCTCTCAGAGCACCACGTCGATTCTCCTACGGCTTGGCAGGTTGACCAGTGACGATAGTTGCGGACCTAAACAGGTCCGCAATCATGCTGCGGGCCCAGGCACGGTCACGCTCCCGTCGCCTGGGAGCGGGGTGGCTGGGACGTAGCAGGAAGGTGACTCTACAACAACGTCGTCACCCGGCTGACAACGCAACCGCCTGATGTTCGCTTCCCCGGCCCGCGGGGGTCGAGCGGGGCATCCCAGGAGGATTACGGACTTCAACAACTCCGTAATCCTCGTCGCCGCCCCACACACGTGCACTGCCGTCGCACGCGAGGCGGTTGCGTTGTGGGCAAGTGCCTGGCGGCGCATCGGTTGCCGCGTGCCTCCGAGGAGGCGTAGCCGCAATGAGGCCACCGAGAGGGCCATTGAGGGCGTTGTGCGGCGATCGCGAGGGCTGAAGCCGTGAGGCAGGGGAACCCGTTGATGACCATAATCCGCCGCGGAAGCCTGCTGACGCAGGCTGGGTCTGACATCGCAACCGCCCCGTCGCACGCGGCAGAGGGCGGCCTTCGATGAGAATCTCGGAGTTCAACAACTCCGAGATTGTTACCGCCCCCACGGACATGCCTGACGCCGCCTCTGTCTGCGGGCGCCATCGGGCGCGACGCGGGCCAGCCGAGGCTGTGCGAGGGCGCCACACACATGTGGCGCAGGGGTAAGTGCTGTAATGCACGTGTCTTATGCCGTGTGGGACTGGATGTGCGAGGGATCGTATGAAGGCGAGTTCATAGGCCCCGGCACGCCCGCGCGCCGCCTACCCAAGGATGCCGCGAAGCCATGCCAGCCATAAGGGTCAGTAAGGCTGAGAGTTATGGCGCATGCTCGGCGGGAGGATGGTGGGCGATCTCGCCGGACATGGCGTTTGGCACGATTGTTGCTATTGTACGTGGTGCGGCGTGAGATCAGGGATGGTTTCGAGCCGCGGCCCTCGGTTCGCTGCCTTCGGAGAGTTGGAGACGAACACGGAGGCGGACAAGGCATCGGCGCTGCATTCGGCTCTCCGCCGTGTGGGTGCGATCGGGGGCCTCTTTTGACAAGTCGCGAGGTGACCGGCCCTGTGGCCGACGCTTTGTGAGGGCGTCTCGGCGAACGGGGGTCCGCGGATCATTCCCCCGCCGTCCGCGGGCCAAGTGCTCGAGACGCCCCGGTGCCAAGCCGGGTGGCTTGCCATCTGGCTTGGCTGCCACGGCTGCGGTCGGCAAATTGCGTTTGCCACACCAGGCGTCGCCAGGCGCCGGTCACCCCGCTTGTTTTCTCCACGTCAGGGGGAGAGCCCTGGGCGCTCGCCAGTAGTGTCCAGGGCTCTCCTACGTCCCCGCCATCGCCGCGGCCATGTGGCTCGCCTCATCTTCCGACAAGCCATAGACTTGGAACACCGCGGCGTCGAGGCGCCGCCGGGCGCGGGCGAAGGCGCTGCTTTCGGGGTCGAGCGCCCCGAGCCGCGCGGCGAGCGGGCCGAGGGACGCGGCATCGCGGGCGAGCGGGAGCGCGCGCAGGTGGCTGACCTTGACCTGGGGGAAGGCGCGCTGGCGGCTGTCGGCGTGGCGAACGCGGTGCCACCAGGCGACGAGCGTGCTGTTGAGGAGGCCGAGGAGCACCGTGTCGTCGAGGCCGGGGACGCCGTAGCAGGCGAGGATGCTGTTGCGGAAGTAGGTGGGCTGGACGTGGGGCGCGGCGATGGGGCGGTGGGCGGTCTGGCGGATGAGGATGCGCGCGCGGCGGTAGGTGGCGAGTGGGCGGATGGTGCAGTAGTGACTGTCGGGAAGGTCGGGCTGGACGTCGAGCCATTTCTGGGCGGGCGCGAGGCCGAAGGCTCGGATACAGCGGCCCTCGCGGACCGGGGCGCGCCCGGGGCCGGGCTCGGTGTGGATGATGAGCCGGGCACTGTTGCCCGAGTGGACGCCGGGGTCGCCGAAGGACTCGGGCGGTGCGGGCGGATGGCGCTCGATGCGGGCGAGGATGCGCGCCGTCAGGTCATCGTAGGGCGTGGGGGCGGAAGACAGGCCCGGGCGGCGCTCGGCGCGGCAGCCTGGGTCGGGGCGGTGGAGGAAGACGAGGGCGGCGGGCTGGGTGACGCCGGGGAACCGGTCCTCCCCGAGGGGCTCGGGCGGGGGGTCGAAGCGGCAGCGTTCGAGGGCCGCCTCACGGGCGGCGCCGTAGCCGGCCAGATGGCAGACCTGCTCGGGCAGGACGAGCGCGGCGCGGCCGCCCGGGGCGAGGAGTCGGGCGGCGAGCTCGAGGAAGGCGCCGTGGGTGGTGGGCCACTGGCGGAAGGCGGCGTAGCGGCGCGCGAGCTCGCGGCGGCGCTGCGGGGCGATGGCCGCGGCCTGGCGGCCAGAGTACGAGATCCAGGGCGGATTGGCCAAGATGGCATCGAAGGCCTCGACGCCGAGCGTCAGGGGCAGGTCGGCGAGGAGGGCATCGGCCGTCATGATGTTGGCGCGCAGGTCTCCCTCTTCCACCCCAGCAGCCTCGGCGAGCCGGCGACGGGCCAGCGACGCGGCCTCCGGGCAAACATCGACGCCGAACAGACAGCGGCGCACGATGGCCGCGCGCCCTTCGGCGATGTGGCCGGCGGCCTCGGCCAGGACATCGAGGGCGGCGAGCAGGAAGCGCCCGCTGCCGACCGCGGGGTCGAGAATGCGCAGGCGCAGGATATCGGCGGCGCCCCGCTGGCGGCACAGCGGCTCCAGCGCCGCGGTGACCGCTCGCCGCACGATGGGCATGGGGGTGTAGTGCCCGCCGAGGTGGCGGGTGCGGTCCTGGAGGTCGGCCTCGAGGGTAGAGACGTCGGCCACGCTGACTCCGTGGCGCGCCGCCGAACCCGATGCCCTTCCGCCTCCCGACGAGACACGATGGAAGGCGGGGGATGTCCCCGCACGCCGGGAGGGTAGAATTGCAGAGTTGTTCAACTCTGCAATTCTCCTCACCCGTCCGCGATGGGCCTCCTGCACATGCCGGGAAGCTCCAGGACGGGGACGGCGGCGCGGCAGCCGGACTGCCTCATCGCGCTCGCGCGAAGGGACGGGGACTGGGCGCCGGGACGGTCAGGACGTTCGGACGACGCGAAACGGGGATGCTGCGGGTCCGGGGATAGGCCGGCTCAGAGCCGGGGCTTGATGATCTTGCAGCCGAGCCTGGCAAAGGCGTCTCGGAGCTTGCGAAACTGCCTGTCGGAGTCGTAGAGGCCGACGACCGTGCCGCCGGAACCGGCGAACTTGCAGGGGGCGCCCTGGGCACGGGCGGCTTCGACCATCTCGACCTGACGGGGGTTCAGCGGGCAGATCCTGTGGCGCAGGTTGAAGTTGGCGTCGATCAGCTTGCCCAGCCGGCCGGTGTCGCCAGCCTCGAGGGCTCTGCGGCCCTGCTCGGCGAAGCGGGCGAAGCGCGTCATGGCGTTGACGACCGTGGGCTCGCCGCGGGCGAAGCGGACCCGCAGGCCGCTGTGGACGACCTCCGAGCCCTCGGCCAGCTCGGCGCGGTACGCGACGAAGACCTGGGGGAGATAGCTCTTGGGCAGCGGCTCGTAGTCGCCGTGGCCCTGCGCGTCGAGCAGCTCCCTGGCGAAGTCCATGAAGACGATGCCCTCGTAGGTCTGGATGACGCGGTCCTGGAGGCCGGCGGGGATCTTGAGCTCTTCGGTCTCGGCGCGGAGGGCGATGGACGGGAGGATGGGCCTGGGGATCTCGACGTCGTAGAAGCGCATGAGGGCGCGAAGGACGGCGGTGACGATGGCGCTCGAGCCGCCCATGCCGACCAGCCGGGGGATGGTGCTGCGGTAGCGAACGGTGAAGTTGCGGTCGGGCAGGGCGACGTGGTGTTCGGCGAAGTACTCGGCGAACTTCTTGATCGCGGCCTTGACGAGCCTGACGCCGCCGTAGTAGCCGTGGAGCCGGACCTGCCCGACGAGGTCGCCGACGCTGCGGAAGGTGTGGCGGTCGTCGTCGCTGGGGTGGATTTCGAGCTCGGGGCTCTCGTAGAGGGTGACGCGGGCGGCGAAGTTCTTGATGATGAAGGCGATGGTCTTGCCGTAGAAGCCGTCGGAGGGGTTGCCGAGCAGGCCGGCGCGGGCGTGGGCTTTCGTTTCGATGATCACGCGCGCAGTCTCCGCAAGGGATGGAGGCGGGGAAGAGCAGGGGGCGGCCGGCGAGAAACCACGTCCCTCACCAGGCCGATCGGCAACACTTCAGCGAAGTGTGGGCCTGGCGCCGCGCGGCGGCCTACCACTCCCAGTCGTCGTCGGGCTTGGGCTTCGGCTTGGGTGCGGCGGGCTTCGGCTTCTCGCCGACGCCGGGGACCGAGGGCTCGACGGGGACAGCAGGCGGCTTGGCCTCGGGCTTCTCTGTGGGCTTCTCGACGCCGGGGATCTCGGGGGGCTCGGGCTTGGGGGTCGGGGGCTTGGGCTTCACTTTCTCGAGATGGTCGCCGCGGAGGTAGAGGGCGTAGATGTCGCCCTTGGCCGAGGACAGGTAGATGTGGTCGCTGTCGGTGTTGCGCGCGATG
Organism: uncultured Planctomycetota bacterium; assembly: GCA_964506385.1. GTDB lineage: Bacteria > Planctomycetota > PUPC01 > DSUN01 > DSUN01 > CAZDNN01. Next base: position 4,942 of record CAZDNN010000169.1, on the reverse strand, counting down.
CGGTCGAAGGGCTGTGCGGAGACGCTCCAGACCTGCTCGCCGGTCTTGCGATCGATGGCCCAGATCTCCTTGTCAGGGCCTTGCAGATAGATGTTCTGGCTGCCGACGGCGACGGGCCACCCGGCCTTGGGCACGCGCCAGAGCAGGCTGCCCTTGTAGATGTTGACGGCGTAGAAGGCGTCGCCGTCGGCCGAGAAGTAGCAGACGTCGTCGGTGGCCCAGACGGGCTGGCGGACGTAGCCCCGGACGGGGAACTTCCAGGAGCGGAATCCGCCGAAGCGGTTGAGGCAGTGGACGTAGAGGTCTTCGGCGGGGAAGATGATGTGGCTGTCGGTGACGACGAGGTCCACGCGTATGGCGTCGTCGGCCTTGTATTCCCAGGTGGTGCGGTGGTCGCCGGGGGAATAGGCGGAGAGCTTGCCGCTGGTCTCGGCGACGAGGACGAGGCCGGGGGCGAGGCCTGGGCTGGACTCGACGGTGTCGATGGGGATGAAGTTCCAGAGCTTCACCCGCTTCTCGCGGTCCATGCAGTAGACCCGCCGCTCCCACGAGCCGATGACGACGATGCCTTCGCCGAAGGCGGGCCGCGTGGAGGCGGGGAACGGCAGGGGGATGCGGCGCCGGGGCAGGCCGACGCGACGGTCCAGCTCGTAGATCGTGTCGTTGGCGAGGACGAACACGTGGTCGGGGTCGTCGCGGTAGCCGTACTGGCTGGGCTGGGGCAGCGGGTAGACCCACTGGGCGATGCCGTTGCCGGGGTCGAACGAGTAGAGCTCGCCGGCGGTGTCCTCGAACAGCACGCGGTCGTCGAGGATCATGCTTCGGCGGATGGGGCGGCCGCCGGTCGAGGTGCGCCAGGCCAGGACGATGTCGTTGCGGCGCAGGAAGAGCGGGTCGGTGACGGGCGAGGTGATCTCGCGGGCGACGATGGTTGGGGCGGCCTCGCGGGGCTCCGTGCCGACGGGCACGAGGCTCTGGGTGACGCCGGTCAGGGTGTCGTGGGTGCGGTGGAAGGCCCGGCGGCCTTCACGGGCAACGGCGTTCCTGACGCTCTGAATGCCTTTGCGGCCGGACTCCGTGAGGTCACCGACGGCGTTGGCGGCGCCCTCGCGCGCGGCCACGGTCTGGCGGTGCATGGCGGCCATGGCCTTCTGGAACTCGCGGCCTACGGACCTGAGGCTGCGGGCCGAGAAGTCCCGAACGTGCTCCAGCCACGTCCTCCGCCGCTGGCCGGCAAGGGCCGGCACGGCCACCAGGAGGGCCAGGATCACGGCGACCGGCGTGCAGGTTCTCGTCTTCATGGCTCTCGAGTCCCTTCTCAACTGGCCACCCGTTCGCCCAGCTCGGGCAGCAGGCTGCCCGTGAGCCCCGGGTAGATGGGGAATTGCAGGCACAGGTCCTCGACCTCCTCGCGTACCCGCAGCCGCATGGCCGCGTCCTCCGGGTGGCGGAGCACCTCGTCCACCCACGCGGCGATCTGCGCCATCTCGTCTTCCGTCATGCCGCGGGTGGTGACGGCCGGCGTGCCAATGCGCACGCCGCTGGTCTCGCGGGCGCTCCGCGGGTCGAACGGAATGAGGTTGTGGTTGACGGTGATCCCTGCCTCGTCGAGCAGCTCGCAGGCCGTCTTGCCCGACATCGTCTCGTCCACGCTCCGCAGGTCCACGAGGAAAAGGTGGTTGTCGCTGCCCCCGCTGACGATGCGGTAGCCGCGGTCCTGGAACGCGTGGACCATGGCCTGGCAATTGTCCAGGATCTGCTTTTGATAGTGCTTGAAGTCCGGCTTGAGGGCCTCCCGCAGCGCCACGGCCTTGCCCGCGATGGTGTGCATCAGCGGCCCGCCCTGGATGCCGGGGAAGACCTCGGAGTCGATGGCCTTCGCGTAATCGGCCCTGCACAGGATGATGCCGCCGCGGGGGCCTCGCATGGTCTTGTGCGTTGTGGCCGTCACGAAGTCGGCGTGGGGCACTGGCGACGGGTGGAGGCCGGCGGCGATGAGCCCCGCAGGGTGCGCCACGTCGGCCATGAACATGGCGCCGACCTCGCGGGCAATCGCGCCGAAGGCCTCGAAGTCGATGAACCGCGGGTAGGCGCTGGCGCCCGTGACGATCAGCCGAGGGCGCACCTCGCGGGCCTGCTCCCGGATGGCCCCCATGTCAAGCGTCTCGGTCTCGCGGCTCACCCCGTAGGGGTAGACCTGGTAGAGGGCGCCGCAGAAGCTCTTGGGCGCGCCGTGGCTCAGGTGCCCGCCGTGCTTGAGGTCCAGGGCCATGATCCTGTCGCCGGGCTCCAGCATGGCGAAGTACACCGCCATGTTCGCCTGGCTGCCGCTGTGGGGCTGGACGTTGGCGTGCTCGGCGCCGAAGATCTTCTTGGCCCGCTCGATGGCCAGCGCCTCGCCGACATCGACGAACTCGCAGCCGCCGTAGTACCGCTTCCCGGGGTACCCCTCGGCGTACTTGTTCGTCATCACCGAGCCCTGGGCCACCAGGACAGCCTCGCTCACGTAGTTCTCGGCCGCGATCAGCTCGAGGCCCAGCAGCTCGCGGCGCAACTCGCCGCGCACGGCGTCGTAGACCTCAGGGTCCGTCTCGGCCAGCGGATTCGCCACGCCCTGTCCTCTCCAGCCTTTCACACGCCGCCCGTCGGCCGAAGCCTCCGCGAAGGCGGAAGCACCCCTATCCCTTGCGCCTCGCCGCCGGCGGCCTCTGGCCGATCTTCTGCTTCAGATAGGCCTCGATGAACGGATCGAGGTCGCCGTCGAGCACCCGCTGCACGTCCCCAGTCTCCACCCCCGTCACCAGGTCCTTGACCAGGGTGTAGGGCTGGAGGACGTAGTTGCGGCGCTGGCTGCCGAAGCTGATCTCGCTCTTCTCGCCGCCGAGCGCGTCGAGCTCGGCCTGCCGCTCCTCCTGGCGGCGGGCGAACAGCCTCGCCGTCAGGATCTTCATCGCCACCGCGCGGTTCTGATGCTGCGACCGCTCGTTCTGGCAGCTCGCCACGATCCCCGTCGGCAGGTGTGTGATCCGCACCGCCGAGTCCGTCACGTTCACGTGCTGCCCGCCAGGGCCGCCCGCGCGGTAGGTGTCGATCCGCAGCTCTTTCTCGTCGATCTCCATGTCGCCGGCGTCCTGCTCCCCGAGCTGGGGAACCACATCCACCGACGCGAACGACGTGTGACGCCGCGCCGCGGCGTCGAACGGCGAGATCCGCACCAGGCGGTGCACCCCGATCTCGCTCTTGCAGTAGCCGTAAGCCATCGGCCCGGTGACCGACAGCGTCACGCTCTTGAAGCCCGCCTCCTCGCCCTCCAGCGACTCGATGAACTCCGCGTCGAACTCCCGCCGGCTCTCCACCCATCGGGTGTACATCCGCAGGAGCATCCGCACCCAGTCGCACGCCTCCGTGCCACCCGCGCCCGCCTGGATCATCAGGTAGCAGTCGCGGTCGTCATACGGCCCGCTGAGCATGGCCCGGAGCTGGAAGCGCCCGACCTCAGCCTCGAGGGCCGCCAGATCGCGGCCCAGCTCCGCCAGAATCGCCTCGTCGCCCTCCTCGGCGGCCAGCTCCGCCAGCTCCTCGATGTCTCGGGCACGCCGCGCGAAGTCATCCAGAGGCTCCACCACGGCCTTCAGCCGCTTGAGCGCGCGCACCTGCTCCTGCGCCGACTCCTGGTCGGCCCAGAACCCCGGCTCGGCCATCTTCGCTTCGATGGCCGCAAGCGCATCCCTTTTGCCCGCAACGTCAAAGGGACCCCCGGAGCTCGGCCAGTGTCTGCATCAAATCCGCAAGGCGCGCCTGCGACTCTGCGTCCATTCATCTCTCCAGACTCAGGGCATGGACACCCGGTCCAGCCGCCCCATTTTACCCCCAAGGCCCCGTCTGTCAAGGACTTTTGGCCGCCCGACCGCCCCCGCAGCCCAGACGCCCGCCTGCTCGACCGGACCACTCGCAATCCCCCCGGCCCCACGCCAAGGCGCTTGGCGCCTGTTCTCGACAAGACGTGACTATTCAGCCGGCTCAAGTGCTGCCGAGCCGCCGCAGGCGATTGGCACGCTTCTTGACACGTCTGATGGGTGAGGGCGAGGCAGAAAGAAGGTCTCCGGCTCAGCCGTAGCCGCGCGCCGTCCGCCGCAGGTTGCACGACGACGGCGACTACCCCGCCTACTTCGCCGCATACGCCGCCCACCTCGACGGCCAGGACACAGCCATCCGCCAAGTCCTCGCCCTCATCGAGACAGCGCGAGTCTGTCTGATGTGCTACGAAGCCGAGGCGGCCCGCTGCCACCGCAGCGTGCTGGCGAGCCGCCTGGAGGGTGCGGTCCAATCCCGCGTGGAGGTTGTGCATCAGTGAGCGCCACAGGGAGGGCGACTCGCCGCACCCGCATCACTGTTCCATCTGTCGTCGGCTTACATCAAGCGCGCAGCGCAGACTCAATCCACGGGGAGAACTCTGTACACCGGACGCGGATTCCCGGCCGAGATGGTGGTGTTGTCGATCGCGTAGACGACACCAGGCTCGAGGTCGTCCAGTATCGGCCACCTCGACCTGGCGTCGCGGTGAGACTGTCTTGGCTCTCGATACATCCGGCAGAGCATGCACCCTCCGTTCATGTCTGTCTCTATCCCGAACACATCGCATCGAGCTTGTGCCTGGATGCCGTGGGTCTCGCTGTTGTAGGTGCATCCCCCAGCACAGCAGATATGGCCTCCGTTGGGCATGGTGGATCTCCTTCCCCTACAGCGAAAGCACCTCACCGTCGTTGAGTCTGCGGATGGGCACACCGAACTGGTCGTAGTCGTCGGGATGGAACGTGTGGATGGGCACCAGCCACTTCGGCTGGACCGCCTGCGCGAGTCGCTCCAGGTCCTGCACAGTCGCGTGGCCGCTTGTGTGGATCTGCCTCAGTTCCTGTCCGTGCTCCTCGCAGAACGGCTTGAC
>CAZDNN010000168.1:0-11482 GCA_964506385.1 uncultured Planctomycetota bacterium | reverse complement strand
TGGGAGGAGCTGTGGCGGCGGGTCCACGGCCTGCGACGCCGCATCGCCTTCGCCAACCCCCTGGCGCAGACGGGGCCGTTGCTCTTCGTCAAGCGGGTGCCGAGCGCCTTCAGCCACCAGCTCACGCAGTACCTTGGCCGCGATGCGCGGCCCGGCGGCGGCCTGTTCGTGCTCGAGGAGCCGGGCACGTCGATGCGCTGCCGCCAGCTCGCGAAGGAGTTGCCGACGGGCAGCTATCTGCTCCCTGACGTGAGCTTCGACGGCCAGCGCGTCGTCTTCGCCTTCTGCAAGGTGGATAAGCCGCCGCGGAACCGCGACGACCACGGCGAGGTCTTCTACCACCTCTACGAAGTGCGCGCCGATGGCTCGGGCCTCCGGCAGCTCACCGACGGGCCCTACGATGACATCGCGCCCCGCTATCTGCCCAGCGGCCAGATCATCTTCCTCTCGACGCGCCGCGGCGGCTTCCACCGCTGCGGACGCGGGCCGTGCCCCACCCACACTCTCCACCTGTGCGAGGCCGACGGCTCGAAGGTCCGCACCCTGTCCTGGCACGAGACCCACGAGTGGGACCCCTGCGTGCTCAACGACGGGCGCGTCGTCTACACGCGCTGGGACTACGTGGACCGCCACGCCGTCCACTACCAGATGCTCTGGTCCTGCCGCCCCGACGGCAGCCTGGCGGCCGCCTTCTATGGCAACAACACGTTCAGCCCTGTCGGCGTGTGGGAGGCGCGGCCGGTCCCCGGCTCGGCCCGCGTCATGGCCACGGCCGCGGCGCACCACGCCATGACCGCGGGCTCCATCATCCTGCTCGACGTGGCCCGCGGCATCGACGGCCCCCTGCCCATCGCCCGCCTCACCCCCGACGCGCTCTTCCCCGAGAGCGAGGCGCCCGTGAGCAACGGCCGCGGCGGCCACTGGCATGCGCCGGTCGGGGTGCCACAGAAACCGACCGTGCCGCCCGAGCAGCGTCGATGGCCGGGCCACTGCTACCGCAGCCCCTGGCCGCTCAGTGAGACGTGCTTCCTCGCCGCCTACAGCTACGACGCCCTCATCGGCGAGCCGTCGCCCAACCCGCCCGAGATGTTCGGCCTCTACCTCTGCGATGCCTTCGGCAACCGCGAGCTGCTCTATCGCGACCCCGCCATCTCCAGCCTCTGGCCCATCCCCCTGCGACCGAGGAGGCGGCCGCCCGCCGTACCGTCCAGCGCCGAGGAGGGGAGGGCAGGGGAAGGGCTTCTCTTCCTCCAGGACGTCTACGAGAGCTTCCCGCCGCTGCCCGCGCGCACGGTGCGGCGGCTGCGGATCGTGCAGGTGCTGCCGAAATCGACGCCGCACGCCAACAGCCCGCGGGTCGGCCTGCCGAACGCCTCGCCGGGCAAGCAGGTGCTGGGCACGGTGCCTGTCGAGGCCGACGGCTCCGCGTACTTCCGCGCGCCGGCCGGCACCCCGCTGGCGTTTCAGGCGCTCGACGAGCGGGGGATGGCTGTGCAGGTGATGCGCAGCATCGTCTACCTCCAGCCGGGGGAGACGGCCTCGTGCGTCGGCTGCCACGAGCCGCGCTCGCAGGCGCCGCCCGTGCAGCCCACGGCGAAGGCGCTCTTCCGTCCGCCATCGGCCATCGAGCCCGGCCCCGACGGCTCGAAGCCGCTGAGCTACCCGCTCCTGGTGCAGCCCGTCCTCGACAAGCATTGCGTCCGCTGCCACAGCGGCGCGAAGCCCAAGAAGGGCATCGTGCTGACGGGCGAGCCGCAGGGGCAGTTCTCTTGCTCTTACAACGCGCTCGCGCCGCGAGTCTCCTGGTCGGCCTGGGGTGGCAGGGGAGGGGACTTCCGCAAGGTCAACTGCGAGCCGCTCTCGCGCCCCGGCTTCTTCGGTGCCCGCGGCAGCCCCCTGATGCAGATGCTGCTGGAGGGCCACAACAAGGTCGAGCTCTCCCCATCCGACCTCGAGCGGCTGGTCACGTGGATGGACGCCAACGCCCTCTTCTACGGGACCTTCGACACCGCCGACCAGGCCCGCCAGCGCCGGGGCGAGCGGATCCGCGGACCGGCGGTGGAGTAAGAGGAAGAGACTATCCGCAGATTGCGCAGAGTGGCGCAGATTGAGGAAGAGAGAAGAGAGGAGGAAGAGGAATGGAGGGTGCTGGAGGAAGAGAAGACCCCCGAACCTATGCACTGATCGGCGCGGCGATGGAGGTGCATAAGGAGAAGGGATGCGGGTTCAAGGAGCCCATCTACCAGGAATGCTTCGAGCTGGAGTTGGGGTCGCAGGGCCTCCCGTTCGAGCGGGAGAAGGTGTTCCAGATCCACTACAAGGGCCAGCTCCTCAAGAAGACGTACCAGGCCGACTTCGTCTGCTTCGGGGAAGTGCTGGTTGAGCTCAAGGCGCTCGACCGTCTCACCGGCAAGGAGGAATCCCAGGTCATCAACTACCTGAAGGCCTCCGGCCTGTCGGTGGCCCTCCTCATCAACTTCGGCGCCGAGAGCCTCGAATGGAAGCGCATCGTCTACACCCACCACCGCTGATCTCCGCCACTCTTGCTCTTCTCTTCACCCTAATCGCTTCTTTTCTTGCTCTCCGCCTTTTCTCTTCCTCTTCAATCTGCGACAATCTGTGAAATCTGCGGACCTGTCTCCTCTCTTTCCGAAAGGGCTGGCTCATGCTTGCGCGGCTCGGCCTCCTCGTCCTGATCCTGGTCCTCCTGACGTCCTCTTCCCGCTCTGCGGAGCTCTTCCCCTTCGTCATCTCCTACGACGCGCCCGAGAACGTGACGAATGTCTCCGGCTGGCTCCACCGGCCGGCGGGCAAGCACGGCTTCGTGCGGGTGAAGGACGGGCACTTCGTGACCGACGCGGGACGGATTCGCTTCTGGGCCACCAACTTCTGCTTCGAGGCGTGCTTCCCGCCCAAGCAGACGGCCGAGCGCGTGGCCGCGCGCCTCGCACGCTTCGGCATCAACTGCGTCCGCCTCCACCACATGGACAGCCACTCGATCTGGGGCAAGAGCCCCAACAAGACGGTCATCGACCCCGAGAAGCTCGACCGCCTCGACTACCTCATCGCCCAGCTCAAGAAGCACGGGGTCTACGTGAACATCAACCTCCACGTCTCGCGCTGGCTCGGCGACAAGGAGGGCTTCCCCCACCGCGACCAGCGGCCCAACTACGACAAGGGCCTCGGCAACTTCGAGCCCCGCATGATCGAGCTCCAGCGCAAGTACGCACGCGACCTGCTCACCCACGTCAACCCCTACACCCACACCGCCTACGTCGCCGAGCCGGCCGTCGCCTTCGTCGAGATCTCCAACGAGGACGCCCTCTTCGCCGTCTGGGGCTGGGGACAGCTCGACGGCCTGCCCGACCCCTATGCCACCACCTTCCGAGGGCTTTGGAACGCCTGGCTCCGCAGGAAGTACCAGGGCACCGATGCGCTCGCGAAAGCCTGGAACGTCGGCCGCAAGGCGGTGGGCGCCGAGCTGCTCGCCAACGGCGCCTTCGCCAAACCGCTCGAGGGCACCTGGAATCTCGAGCGCGACGACCAGTGCAAAGCGAGCTGGTCCGTCGAAAAGGGCGGCCCGGGCGGCAAGCCCTTCCTCCGCGTCACCGTCGAGCGGCTGGGCAAGGTGGGGTGGATCCCCCAGTTCCAGCACGGCGGCTTCCCCGTCAAGAAGGGCGAGCCCTACACCCTCACCTTCCACGCACGCGCCGCCAGGCCGGTCGAGGTCCGCGTCAACTGCATGGCCGCCCACGAGCCCTGGACTCAGCACGGCTTCTACCGTTCCGTGAAGCTCGGCACCGAGTGGAAGCCCTATCGCTTCACCTTCGTCGTCGAGCACGACGACGAGAACGCGCGCATCACCTTCACCGACCTCAAGCCCGGCACCCTCGAGGTCGCCGCCGTCTCGCTGCGGCCCGGCGGCATCGTCGGCCTCGAGCCCGGGCAGAAGCTCGAGGACGACTCCGTCCCCGTCCTCAAGAAGGGCCAGATGAACGCCACCGAGGCCGCGCGCCGCGACTGGGTCGATTTCCTGTGGGAGACCGAGCAGGCCTACTGGGGCGGCATGTACCGATTCCTCAAGGACGAGCTGAAGGTCCAGTCGCTGGTCGCGGGCACCCAGCTCTCCTACAGCCCCGTCCACATCCAGGCGCAGCTCGACTACATCGACGCGCACAGCTACTGGAACCACCCCGTGTTCCCCGGGCGGCCGTGGGATGGGAACAACTGGTACGTGCGCAACCGCGCGCTGGTCAACAGCCCGGGCGGCACCCTCGCCGGCCTCGCGGCCCGCAGGGTCTACGGCAAGCCCTTCACGTGCAGCGAGTACAACCACCCGGCGCCCAATGCCTACGCCGCCGAGGGCTTCCCCATGCTCGCCGCCTTCGCCGCCTTCCAGGACTGGGACGGCCTCTTCCCCTTCGCCTACAACCACAGCCCCGACTTCGAGCCTCGCAAGATCACCAGCTACTTCGACTACAAGAGCAACACGCCGAAGATGGCCGCCCAGATCGCCTGCGCCGCCCTCTTCCTGCGCGGGGACGTCAAGCCGGCAGGCGGCCTCGACTTCGTTCACCTCCCGCCGAAGCGCGAGCGCGAGACGCTCTACGAGACCCTCAGCGCCTGGAGCCTGACCACGGACAAGCTCGGCCTCGATGCCCGCCATCCCCTGTGGTGGAAGACGGGCTTCGTCATCGACGAGGTGCATCCGCCCTCGCCGCCGGCGCGGCCTATTCCTCCCACACCCGACGGCGCGATCGAGCCGAGCGGCGGCGAGCTGCGCTGGGACGTCTCGCAGAAGGGCGCCGGCTACTTCGCCGTGAAGGCTCCCCGCTCGAAGCTCTTCACCGGCTTCGTCCGCGGCCGGGCCTTCGACCTCGGCAACGTCACCCTCGCCATCGGCAAGACGATGCTCGACTGGGCGACCGTCACGCTCACCTGCATCGACGGCGAGGGCTTCGACCAGCCGGGCCGCATCCTCATCACCGCCACCGGCCACTGCCAGAACACCGGCTGGAAGATGGAGGACCTGGGCGGGAACCGCATCACGCTGCGCCGCAACTGGGGCACCGAGCCCGTCCTCTGCGAGGGCATCCCCGCCGACATCCTCCTTCCCGTGCCGCCCGCCCGCGTGAAGCTCTACCCCCTCGACGAGTCGGGCAGACGCCGCGACCCGATCGAGGTCGCCGCCCGCGAGGGCAAGGCGGTCCTCAGGCTCGGCCCGGAACACAGGACGATCTGGTATGAGGCGGAGGTCCGATAGGCTCCGCGCGCCCCCGCGCCGCCTACCGCCTGCGTCCGAAGATCCGCAGGAGCAGGAGGAAGAGGTTGATGAAGTCGAGGTAGAGCCGCAGGGCGCCGAGGATGGCGCCCTTCTGCGCCGCCTCGCCCTCCTCGATGCCGGCACGGGCGATCTGCTTGATCCGCTGGGTGTCGTAAGCCACCAGCCCGACGAAGATCAGGATGCCCACGTAGGTCACGACCCAGTAGAGCATCGCGTTCTGAAGGAAGATGTTGACCAGCGAGGCGAGGATCAGGCCGATGAGTGCCATGAAGCACAGGTTCCCGATGCTCGTCAGGTCGCGCTTGGTGAAGTAGCCGTAGACGCTCATCGCGGCGAAGGTGCCGCCGGTGATGAAGAAGGTCGAGGCGATGGAGGCGTCGGTGTAGACGACGAAGATGACCGACAGGGTGAGGCCGTTGACGGCCGAGTAGATGACGAACATGATCGTGGCCGTGGCCGCCGAGATCCGCGCGATGGCCGCGCTCAGCGCGATCACCAGCACCAGCTCGCCGATGATCAGCCCGAAGAAGATCGCGCGGTTGCCCAGCACCACGTTCCGCACCGCCGGCGTGTTCGCCACGCCCATGGCCACCATCGCCGTGACGAACAGGGCGAAGGCCATCCACCCGTAGACCTTGCTCACAAAGGTCCGCTCCTGGAGCACCACCGTCGGCATGTCAGCAGCGTATGCACCCATCACTCATCCTCCTCTCGCTTCAGGGTCTGGTTTGCTTCGGGATCGGCGACGAGGCCCTTCGGGGTCAGCCGGAAGGCGCGGTAGGGCTGGTCGCAGGCGGGGGCGGCGCCCATGGCGACCTTGAGGCGCAGGGCCGTGGCGTCGAGCATCGCCGAGTGCAGGTTGATCCCCCGCATCGGCACGCCGTCGGCGCCCGCGAGGTTGCACGTGAAGTCGAGGCCGCCCCTGGCTGCGCGCGCCAGGACCTCTGCCTTGGCGATGCGGCTCCACTCCGAGGGCGCCCGCTCCCGCTCCTGGTAGAGCCGCAGGAAGCTGTTATCGGCGCCCACGAAGCCCCCCTTGGGCCGGCGGACGGCGATCTTCTCGTGGTCGAACTCGATGAGCGCCGCGTCGGGCGGATTCCCCGAGGCGATGAGCACGCACGTGCCGCAGGCGCGCCGGGCCTTGCGGACAAGCGCGACCCCCTCGTCCACGCTCGTCGCGCGCTCGGCGACGTAGCGGAGCAGGAAGCAGGTGGAGATGCCCTCGAGGGAGTCGCTGATGCCGTAGGCCGTGTTGTTCGACGCCACGATCCCCCGCTCGCTCAGCAGCGTCCAGCCGTTGATCACCCCCGCCCAGGTCACCGTGACGAAAGCGTGCCTGCCCTTGGGCTTGTAGCAGGCCAGGATGGAGGCGTACTTGGCAACGCCGCTGTAGAAGTAGTCGAAGTTCCGTCCCACCAGGCAGCGACGCCCCTTCGTCAGCGGCGGCAGGATGGCGAAGGACGTGCAGAACATGTCGCGACGCCGCACGGGCATGGCGCGCGTCACGTCGCCGAAGTACTGGAGCAGCACGAGTTGGTCGTAGGGCACCTCCGCGGCCTCGGCCATGGCCCGCAACTCGTCGAGGAACTCCTTCGGCTGGAACCGCGCCATCAGGCGGCTCGCCCGCAGGGTCTCCTCCCCCCGCTCCCCGTCGTCGAGCACGTCGTTCTTGATGACGTCCTTGACCACCCGCTGGATGAGCGGCTTGAGCAGGGCGCCATAGGCCGTGCCCATCTCCTCGGGCGTGCCCTCGACGGACACGACCGTATAGCCGTTGAGCGTCTCGAGCCGGCCGTGGGGCACCACCTTCGGCTCGGCGGCGAAGCCGAGACTGGCGGCGAGGCAGCACGCCACGACGATGCGGAGCGTAGACCTGAGCTCACTTCGTCTTCGCATCGTCGCTCCGTTCCTCCGGCAACTTCTCGGTCACGCGGACGACGAACTCGATGGGCAGCTCGATGGTGCCGCCCCAGATGGTCTTGATGGCGGCGTCGGGATAGGCAGCGGCCTCGTCGGGGATCAGCAGGGCCGTGCCCTGGTAGCGGCCCGGCGGCAGGCGGAGCTCCGTCACGGGGAATGTGTCCGTCGTGGGGAGGCCCCCGGCCCGCGCGCGGTAGGTCCTGCGCCGCGCGTCGATCGTCATGCCGCCCTGATCGCGGTAGACATAGCGGAATCCCACGTTCTCAGACAGCGGGCCGACCTCGAACATGAACTGCCCGTCGGCGGCCCAGAGCTCACCACCGGGCAGCACGGTGGCATCGTGCACGGACTCCGTGGATGGCCGGAAGGCCGCTCGCATCTCCGCGTCCAGTCGCTGTCCCGTCCGCCGCTCGATCCGCTCCGCGCGCTCGGGCTCCACGAGGCGAATGTCGAGTGGGATTCGCACGGCGCAGCGGTACGCCGCGGCGGGCCACTCGTCGTCCAGCGGCCGGTCCGTCGGGTAGTCGCTCCTGGCGAACAGGCCGACACGGCAGTCCAGCGCACACGGGTAGACGCCCGCGCTTGTCGGGGTTTTCGGCATCCAGAACTCGGGGTCCGTGCCGATGGCGTCGAGGCCGACGATCGTCCCGTCCTGTTCTTTCCCCTGCGCCCAGATGAACCGACGCTGCCGCAGCATGGACAGCACGAACTCCACGCGGAACGGGTGGCTGGCCGTGACGCGCGGCCACTCGCCGGCGGGATAGGCGCTGCGCACGGCCACGTCGGGCGTGACGAGCAGCTCGAGGATCTCGTTGCCCAACGCCTGGGACACCTCCTGCCGGTCGAGCAGGTCGGCCAGGGCCTGCGCCGTCTCCTGGCTCGGCTCCGCTTTGTAGCGGGCGATCAGACGCAGGACCGGCCGGCGCTCCAGCGCGGGGCGAATCAGGGCGAAGTAGGCGATGAGGAGGGCGAGGCCCAGGGCGAAGCCGAGGAGGCGCGGCCAGCGGCGATGCGAGGCTTCGCGGGGCATCGGGGGCGGGCCTCCCGTCGATCAGTCCTTGATCTCGTAGTTCATCGGCGGTCCGGGGTCGTAGGGCTCCGTCTGCGGCGCCGCCGCCTTCTTGCCGCGGGCGAGGCCGATGATGAACAGCGCGATGCCCAGCACCGCGACCAGCGGGCCGAGGATCACCAGCAGCACCGCGGTGCCCACCGTCTTGCCGTGGCGCGCCACGTTGTCGTAGACCTCCAGGGTCAGCGTCTCCGCCGTGGCGTTGTACTCTGTGTCCGGCTGGACGGTGGCCTCGACGCGGATCGTCCCAGGGGCGGGGACGTCGAACTTGTCGAAGGTGCAGCGCGCCCGCTCGCTGCCGTGGTCGCCGGAGACCGTCTTGCGGTTGTTCTCCTTCGTGCCGTGGTTGTAGGCGATCGCCGTGTCCTGGCTGTGGAGCACCTTGCCGTCGGCGTCGAGCACCCTGTAGCTGAAGGGGAAGTCGTACTGCACGTCCATGTCGTCGTCGCTGCCGACGCCGCGATCGACGGAGTCGGACTCGATGTGGATCTGCACGGCGACCTGGCAGGCCTTGTCGGTGCTGACCGTCAGCGCCTCGGTCGTCCCCGTCTGGCCGACCTCGAGGTCCAGCGACCCCACCTTGTTCGCCTGCGCGGCGCGCACGCCGATCGTGGCGAACAGTGCGATGCTGCCGGCAAACATCACGATGCCGATCAACCCGATGAGACAGCCGATCTTCTTCACGGATGCGCCCTTTCTGGCACGGGCTACGGGGAGTCTGCTGGCCCGCTCGCGCCGCCGTCGCGGGGCGGCTCGGCGGAGTCCACGATCAGGGCTTGCGGTGGCCGCTCTCTAACGCGGCCCGTGGCCGCAACCCAAGAGGAAAACTCGGGCTGGGCACACTAGAAAACAAAGCCAACTCCGTTGGTTTTGTTTGCCTCTTCAACAACTCCGCAGCCACACCACTTGCCAGCGAAGAGCAAGCCTTACGGGATCGACCGCAAAGCCGCTCGATCCCATAAGGTGTGCCCAGTCCGAGTTTTCCTCGGCCCAACATGCGCGCAAGATGCGCGCATGTTGCGCTGCAAGACTGCTAGGCGAGCATGGCTCGCTTGCGGAACCACCATTCGGTGCACACGAGGCCCAAGAACAGTATAACAACCATCGGGGCGTCATACACGGGATCCTGGACCTCCGTGGTGATCTCGCGGCCTGCGGCCTGGATCAGGCCGTCGAGCTGGTCGATCTCGTGGAGACGCAGGAACGTGCCCCGCGTGGCCGACGCGATGGCACGCAGCGTCGCCGCGTCCATCGTCGGGTCGCGGAACTCCGTTTCCGGCAGGCGGACGGTGAAGCTCAGGCTGTCCTGGTCGGCGCCGACGGCCAGGGTGACCACGCCGCTCCCCGGGCGGGTCGCCTCGAAGCTGCCCTCGAAGACGGCCGCGCCGCCGCGGCTGCGGGCCAGGCGCACCGTCTCGGGCGCCGAGCCCTGCATCTCGACCTTCGCCTCGAGCGCCTCGCTCTGCGCGGGGCGGTATGCCTCGTCGAGCACCTGCGCCTGGAGCACCACCCGCTCACCGAGGTCGTACGTCCGCCTGTCGGCCGCGAGCTGCACGCGGCGGCTCCCGCCCAGGATGCGGTACGTTCCTACGTAGTTGATCGCCTGCACCCAGAATCGGTTGAAGAGCACGTCGCCGACCCAGAAGCGCCAGCGCCACGTGCCGTCGAGCCCGCAGAAGAGGGTCCGGCCCGGATCGTAGCGGCCGACGGCAAGGAGCGTCATGGGCCCCCGCTCGTCGCGATCGTAGGGATGCTCCGCCAGCACCACGGCGCCGGGCTTGGCACGCGCCACAGGCTGGTACCAGTAGCAGCCGGGCAGCCTGCTCCACAGTTCGAGGCTCTCCGCCTGGCGGTCGGCGAGCTGGGTGATGCCGTGGCGGCGGCCCTGCTCGGTCAGGCGAGGCCGGAAGGCCTCCTTGAGCGACCCGCCGGCCAGCGGCTCCGCCGCCTGCCCCCCGTCGCCGAACGCCACGGGCAGCATCTCCTCCAACGGAGTCCCCGTCCACAGCCCGACGGGATGGAACGGGCCGGCGACGTAGATGAAGCCGCCACCGAACTGCCCGACGAAGGCCCGCAGATCCGCCAGGTTCTGGGTGCGGAAGACCGACGGGTCCACGTCGTGGAACACGATGACGTCGTACTCGAACAGCTCGGTCCGCTCGTCCGGGTAGTGGGTGATGCGGACGTTCCCCTCCTGATGGAAGTCCGGGTCAGCCGACTGAAGCAGGCAGCTCAGCTCGACCGAGGCGTCCACCAGCAGCGAGTTCTTGAGGTAGCGGTAGAAGTAGCTCGGCTGCCCCGCGACGAAGAGCACGCGAGTCTTCTCATCCTTGACCGTGAGGACGTGGACGGCCTGGTTGTTCTCGGTGTTCAGCTCGTCGGGCTGGGGCGGGAAGGTGATGCGGAAGCGGAAGCTGCCCTTGGTCTCAGGCGTGTAGGTGATGGGCACGGTCTGCGGGCCGTCGATGGCGCGGAGGCGGACCGTCTCGGTCTTCACGAGCTGGTCGTCGCGATGGAGCTGGACTTCGATGTCGCCCTCGACACCCTGGCTGGTGACCACGGCGTTGAAGGTCACCTTGTCGTCCTTCTTGACGACCGTGGGCGCCAGGATCTTGACGACCTCGACGTCGCGGCCACGCTCCAGGCTCCCCACCCCTACGGTAAAGACGGGGAAGGGCTCGCCATGGAGGATGGCCAGCCGCTTGGCCGTCTCGGCGGCGGTGGGATCGGTGTCCTGCGTGCGCCCGTCGGTGACCACGACCATGGCGGCGATGCGGTGGCCCCGCAGACTCTCGGCCGCCTGGCGCAGCGCCTTGCCGAGCAGCGTCCGTGAACCGCTCGGGACCACGAGGGTGCGGACCGGCTCGCCATCGGCCGGCTTCCAGGCGTCGGCGGCTATGCCTCGCAGGTCCTCGGCGAAGTTGGCGAGCCGCAGCCGGCTCTCCCGGCTGACCCGCTCGAGGAACTTCACCCCGCTGTGCGCGATCGCGCGGTTCACCAGGTCGGCGCGGGTCAGCTCGTCCAGCTCGCCGCTATCGGCATTCGCGAGGCCGATGGCCTTCGCGATGCTGAGGCGAAGCTCTGGCTCCTGATACCGGTCCTTCGTCCCCATAGAGAGCGAATCATCGAGCAGCACCACCACGTAGGCCTGCTTCAGCTCCGACTTGTCCACCGCCAGGATCGGCTTGAAGAGCACGAACACGATGAGC
>CAZDNN010000167.1:4264-11494 GCA_964506385.1 uncultured Planctomycetota bacterium | reverse complement strand
GGGTCAGGCGGTTGATCAGCGTGCCCTTGCCCGCGGCGTCCCAGCCCTCGAAGACGACGAGTACTGGCACACCGGCGGCGCGCGCCGCCCGCTGGACCTCGCCCAGGCGGATCTCGAGGGCGGGGAAGGTCTGACGGTAGGCGTCCTTGTCGATCTTCCTGCTGAGGTCCACAAGCTCGAGCATGACCTTGTCCCCTGGCTCTCAGACCACATGCCCCCACTATGGCCTGCCTATGCTAAGCTCGCGGGGGGGACAGGTCAAGCCAGAACTGGGATGGTGGATCGGGGGAACTACGCGCGGCGCGCATCCAGCGTGGCGCGGACGGCGATGTGGTCGGTCTCGATGGAGAGCCGGAAGCGACGGGGTGCGACGGCGAGGGCCTCCCCACCGGGCAGGCTGACCTCGCCGCCAGAGGCGATGGGCAGCTCGAAGCGCATGTGGCGGATCGGCTCGGGCAGCTTCTCCGCCAGGTCGAAGGTCTCCATCTCAAGGCGCTGGCCGAGCGGCTCGATGTGGAGGGTCACGGGTACGGGGCGCAGACGCAGGTGGACGACGCCGTCGTCGAGTCGCACGCCGAAGATGCCCTCGATGGGGTTGGTATAGCTGAAGTCGCGCGCCTCGGCGCGCAGCTCGGCGCGGAACCGCACGGCGCTCTCCTCGATCTCTGCCCGCAGGTTCCGCACGCTCCACCGCAAGTCCACGCTCCATACGGCGACCCGCGTCACCTCGCGGCTCGGGTAGTGGATCGTGAAGCCTGACGGCAGCTCCCGCTCGTCGATGCCATAGACGACGGCGTCCTCTTCTCCGCGATAGCGCGCGACGCCGCCGATCTCGCCCGCCTCCGCCAGGACGGCGTTTACGAGCTGCTCGTCGATCGTCGCGACGACGTGCGACACAGGGGAATCATCCTCTGCTCAGGACGCCGAGCTCCGCGGAGACCAGCACGTGGTCCTTGCGGAGGGCGAGCGTCACGTTGCGCGGGCCGACACGCAGCGTCCTGCCCTTCGGCAGGGGCACGTCGGCGTGGGGCTTGATCGGGAGAGGGACGCGGATGTGGCGGACGGCGTCGGGCAGCTCGGCAGCGGCGTCGAAGCTGGCGACATCGCTGCGATGGCCCTGGGCCTCCACACGCAGGGTGACGGTCACGGGCTGAAGCTCGAGATGCAGTGCCGTGCCGGCGAGTCGGGCGGTGAAAGCGCCCTCGACCGGCTCGGTGTAGCGGACGCCGTCGCCCTCGACATCGAGCTCGGCGCGGAAGTAGACGATGCCCTCCTCGATGGCGACCTGCATCGCGCGCAGCCGCCAGCCCAGCGTCGCGCTCGGGGCCGTGACGGCCTTCTCGCGGCGGCAGGGGTAGTGGATGCGGATGCCCCCAGGCCCCGTGCGGCTGCCGATCCCGATATAGGCGATGCGGGCCTGGCGCTGTGGGTGGACCTCGCCGGCGACCGCGCCGGCGCGGGCCAGCACGCCATTGAGCAGCGCTTCGTCGATCCGAACCACGATTCTGGACACGATGAGGCTCGATGCTGTGGAAGTCACGCACTGAGGACCGCGCGGACGCGGGCCTGGTGGCGCATGACGATGGCCGTCAGCGCCTCGATGTCCTCGGGCTTCTCCGCCGTGCGGTCCACCATGTCCGCCAGCGTGCCCTGCTCGACGGCCGCGGCCCTGTAGTCGTCGGACGCCGTGCGGTACTCCTCGCGGAGGAGCAGGGCCGCCGCCGCGCACAGGATGGCCGACGCGTCGGCCGGCGCCAGGTCGGCGCAGACACCCGTCTCCAGGCAGCGCAGCGCCGCCAGGAGCTCGTCCTCGGTGAACTCGCGGATCCCGAGCATCGCGGCGCTCCTCGCTGGCAGGCCCGTTGCGATGGCGATCGCAGCGGGAGTCGGCTCGGTGTCAAGCCGACGATGGCCGCCGACGCTCACGGGTCGGCGCGGGCCCCGTCGTCGGGCTTCCTGCGCCGAGCGGGCAGCGAGATACCGTAGGCGAGGAGGCCGGCGAGGAGGCCAAAGACGAGGTAGGTGACCAGCTCATAGAGGCCGGGCGTCAGGCCGAAGCGCGGGGCGTGGGGCCGGATGACCGCCAGGCCGACCTTGGAGGCGAGGTGGGCGTAGTTCGCCACCACGCCTCCCACGGCGGCGACCACGAGGCCGACCGCGCCCGACAGGCGCCGCTCGCCCGTCACCAGGCGCGCGGCCAGCAGCACGTAGAAATCCAGCGCAGGGCCAACAGCCCAGTAGGTCGCCACGGCCAGCATGGGCGGCCAGCGGACGCTGAGGCCGCGGAGCACTAAGATCCCGAGGGCGGCGCTGGTGGACGCCACGGTGCCGCCGGCCCGCAGCCGGGTGAGGCAGCGGCCGACCAGGATGGGCGTGAGCCACAGGACCGCCGCGTGGCCGGGGATGCCGAGCCGCAGCTTCAGGAATGTGTGCAGCACGGCCGAGACCAGGCCGAGGCCGCTGAGCAGGCCGAGCTGGACGAGCACCGACTGCGTGCCGGCGTCAACGGCGGTCAGAGCTGGGGCCTCGGCTGCGCTTTCCCCTGTCGGCGACAATCCAGTCCACGCCATCTTCATGGCTCCTCTGCACGAGCAGGACCGCCCGCCCGCCGAGCAGGCGGGGGCGGGTCCATCCAAGCGTCTCCACCCAATCGTGCGGCTCCGGGATGCCGTCGCCGGTGCTCCTCACCGCGTCGATCCCCGCGGCCAGCAGGTCGGCGACCTTCACACGGTCAGCCAGTTCCCGGATGCCGCCGAGGCCGATGAACCGCCCGTCGCTCCCATCGGCTCGAAGCCCGATGGCGGCCAACGCCCCGATCATGCCGTCGCGCGTGCCCGCCAGCCCGAAGAGCTGACACCCCGATTCCTGGGCCAGCCGCGCCGCGTCCTGGCGGCGCACCAGCTCGCGCTGCGCACGACGCGCGAAGTCTACCACGCTGGCGCCCACCGCGTCAAGCGGCGCCACGCAGACCCCGGGGTCTGCCCCCTGCGGTGACTGCTCGAGGACGAAGCCGCAGACCCAGTCCACCACCGCCCCGTCCACCGGGCCGTCCACCGCGACGCAGGCGGAGCTGTTGTGCGAGGTGTAGGGCACGCTGGGGTGGACCCAGAGCTGGTGGCGGGTGACCCCGCGCCCGGCGATGCCGCGCGCTTCGAGGCCATCGGCCACCATCCTGGCGAGGTGGCCCGTGCCCCGGCTGTCGGGCACGTCGGTGTCGTCGAGGCCGATGAGCCAGCACGTCACGAGGCCATCTCCCGGCTAAGGTCGTTCCTGCCAGTTCACACCGCTCGAGCCCGTCTCCCACCGCACGTCGGGGCGCTTGGGGTCGCCCGACCCGCAGCCCAGGTAGCTGCCGTCGAAGGCGGCGACGTGGGCGTCGAGGAACACGAGGTTGGCGCGCTCCCCTCCGTGGCGGGCGACGAGGCTGTAGGAGCGGATCGACGGGATCGTCGATGAGTACTGACCGGGCGCGTCGCCCATGTACACCACGATCGACGGGCGCGGGATCTCGTCGATGCGATGCGGCTCCGGGCGGATCCACGGCGAGAGATGCATGTTCTGCGCGAGAGGCAGGAAGTAGCGGCTGCCGGGGTCGCTGGCGGAGGGACACAGGAACACGCAGTCGTCGCCCTCCTGGGGCTGCCGGCCCTCGGCAACGAGGTCGTAGTAGCTCGGGCTCCCGATGTAGGGGGGGAGGGCATTGAACCAGTCGCTGCCGCGGTCGATGGACGCGAGGGGGCGAGTGCCCTGGCCGCGGCGGGGGATGCAGTCGCGGTGGTCGTCGAGGTAGAAGGACAGGGCCTTGCCCATCTGGCCGAGGTTCGCGCGGCACGCCGTGGCGCGGGCCGTCGCACGAACGCCGCCAAGCACCGGCAGCAGCATCGCGGCCAGGATGCCCACGATGGCGATGGCCACCAGCAGCTCGATCAGGGTGAACGCCCCGCGCTCCCCCCCGCGCATTGCAGGCGGCCCGGCGAGCGTGGTGGCCTGGCGTCGCAGGTGAGTCACCGGCGCCTCCGTCGCAGGCACGCCAGCACGCCGAAGGCGACGAGCGAGAGCGCGGCAGGCTCGGGGATGAGGTCCACCTCCCGGCCCTCGTCGATCGCAAGCTCCAGGTAGGGCCGTGCCGTCGTATCCTTGTTCTCCCCTGCCGCGGCCTGCATGCCCACGTCGTCGGTGGCGGCGGTCAGGAACAGACTGACGTCCCCGCCAGCCAGGATGTCGTCCACGAACGCGGTCAGGAGACCGAGGTCGCAGAACAGGTCGATGAAGTCGTCGGGGTGGCCAGGGCCGTAGTTCGCGAAGGTCCCGAGGCTGACGTCGGTAAGCGGGTCGAGGTAGAGGCCCTCGGTCGAGAAGGTCACGCCGTCGGCCGTCGGGTTCCTGGGCTTGCCGGTCCCCTCCTCCCAGCCGTCGTCGGCGATCCAGCGGATCTCGAAGTCTCCCTGGCCGCGATTGTAGAGGCTGTTGTTCGGCCGCGCCTGCTCGTTGAGCCGCAGCGTGGCGGACTCGATGTGCCAGTTGGCGGCACCGTAGAGCGCGTCCATCTGTGTCACGAGGCCGGCCGTGTCGAACCGCATGAAGCTGTCGAGGATGCCCGGGTCGCCGTAGCCGTTTGGCGCGGCCGGGCCGCCGGCTGCCACGGCGCCGCCGGCGCCGTAGTTGTCATCGGGGAACAGCGATGCCACGACGGCGTCGGCCGCCGGCTCGATCTGCACGATGACCGGTGCCGCGCCACACGTCACTGCGGTGGCCACGAGGGCCGCCATCACGATGCTCCGTCGCATGCCATACCACTCCTGCCAGCATACCCTGTACCACAAACGTGCAAGATCTTCCTTTTCGCGAAGAAAACGTCGGGCCAGGCATACCAAACCCAAGCCCCGGTTGGGTTTGCAGCGGACATGGGAAGCAACGTTCCCGTGGCGCGCTCCTCGATTGGTGACGAACCCCCGAACCCGGAAGGTAACATGTCTGGCCCGGCGTTTTCTTCGCGTCTCGTTGCGGCCGAAGGCAGCCGTGTGTGACACGTCCGTATGGTGAGAAGCCGGCCCTGCTATCCGTGCGGGCCTCTTCCTGTGACGTCCTCGCGAACGACGTATCGTTATGTACACAGATGCATAACGATTGTCAAGCGCATTCGCGCCGACCGACAGGGCTCCCGTCCCACGCTTCCCGAACTGACGTGGCGACTCCACCGGGCACGCGACCCCCACGCCGCACCACCCCGGGCCGCTGCGCCGCCAGACCCAGGCAGAACAGCCCCGCGGCAGTGAACACGATGGCCTGCTTCATCAGTATGCGGCCTGTCGCTCGGCAGCGTTGAAGGCGGCGCGCTGTAGGCGGAGGACGGTGCGTCTGCGCATGTCCGAGAGGACGGCGGCGTAGGCCGGGTCGGTGGCGACGTTGAGTCCCTCGTCGGGATCGGCCGAGCGGTCGAAGAGCAGCTCGCGGCCGGTCGAGGTGCAGTGGTAGCTGTGCTCGCGAGTCTTGACCGTGCTGGAGCGGACGCCGTGCGGGACGAAGTGCTCGATGAGCACGTCGTCGCGGGGCGCGGGGTCATCGCCCTCGATGGCGGCGGCGAGCGAACGGCCCTGGACGAAGCGTGGCGACTGGACGGCGGCGTAGTGGAGCATCGTCGGCGTCCAGTCCACCCCCTCGACGAGGTCGTCGATGACCTTGCCTGCGGGGAAGCGGCTGGGGTGGCGCATGAGCATCGGCACGCGGCAGATGACGTCTTGGCCGGGCATGCCCTTGCCGATACGGCCGTGGTCGCCGAGGTACTCGCCGTGGTCGGCGGTGAAGGCGACGATGGTGTCGTCGGCGAGGCCGCATTCGTCGAGGGTGGTGAGGATCTGGCCGACGCAGTCGTCGATGTGGCTCACGAGGGCGAGGTAGTAGGCGTGGGCCTTCCGCCATCGGTCGTCGCTCACGTCGGCCAGGCGGTCGGCCATCCGCTCCTGTTCGCTCAGGCGTGGGAGCGGCATGTCGGCGGGGTCGAAGAGGTCCACGAAGCGCTGGGGCGGGTTGATGGGTGCGTGAGGCGCGTAGAAGCCGCCGATGCAGAAGAATGGCCGCGGGTGCGGCTGGCGCAGGAAGCGGCAGACCTCGCTCGCGACGAAGCTGCTGTGGGTCAGGCCCTCGTCGCCCTCGAAGACATAGGGCTCATGGGTGGCGCGGCCCTTGTCGTAGACATCCGGCCGGCCGGCCTGGAGCGCCGCCGGCGGCATCTTGCAGCGGCACAGAGGCACCTGCGCGGGGTCGATGGCCTCGACCCATTTGGTGTAGGCGTCGTCGTAGCAGCCCGGCTCGTCGCTCAGGATGAGGGTGTCGAAGCCGAAGCTCGGATGGGGGTCGCGGTGGCAGCGCCGCGAGTGGGGCCAGAAGTGCAGCTTGCCGATCTGCGCGGTCTCGTAGCCGTGGAGGCCGAGCAGGCGGGGGAGCGTCCAGGTGTCCTCCGGCAGCTCGACCCCGTTGCACCCGATGCCGACGGACGAGCAGTATTGCCCCGTCAGCAGCGACATGCGGCTCGGGCTGCACACGGGATTCTGGACGTAGAAGTGCTCGAAGCGGACGCCCTCGCTCGCCATCCGATCGAGGTGCGGCGTCCTCGCGAGCGGGTTGCCATAGCATCCGAGCGAGTCGCGGCGCTGTTGGTCGGTATAGAGCAGCAGGACGTTCGGACGGCGGATCTGTAGCACGGGCAGCTCCTTTCGTAGCCGTGTGTACCGAATGAGATTATAGCGAGCTCCCGCCGCTCTGAGAAAGGCCGCCCGCCGCGCGACGGGGAAGGGAGGGCGAAGCTCACGCCGAGCCGCCAAGCGGGAGGCCCAGTGGTGCGTCCTGCGTGAAGAGACGGGGGACGAAAGCCGGTGGAGGCGCGGAGGCGGGACCGGATCTATTTCCGGTTTCGCGCAAAACCGATAATAGATCCCGCCTTGCACCCCACACGTTGATCCTGGACCGACGCCTTCCTCACAAGGAGCAGGAGAGCTCACGCATCGCCGTTTCTTGATGTCGGGTCCCGGCCTCGCGGCATCGAATCTCTCCATCCGTTGGGGCGCGCCCGGATTCTGAGGGAGGCGTCTGGACCGTCCTCGGGCTCGGCCCGACGAACTCGATTGTGAAGCCCTGTCGGTTCCCTGCACGCGGAGGCGCGGACGAACGCCGGGAGGGGCGCGGAGGCGGGACCGGATCTATTTCCGGTTTCGCGCAAAACCGATAATAGAT
>CAZDNN010000167.1:0-4164 GCA_964506385.1 uncultured Planctomycetota bacterium | reverse complement strand
CCCGCCTTGCACCCCACACGTTGATCCTGGACCGTCCTCGGGTTGCGCACGTCGAACTCGACGTGCGCCGCCAGGAGGCAGGGTCGGGCTTCATTGTGGCGGAGCTGCGGATGTGCTACAGTGGCGTCGAGCCGGGTGGAGCCATTGCGGAGAGATGAGAATGCGCGGTATCGCCGCGGCGGGAGTGTTGGTGGGCACGTGGGTCGTCGCGGGGACGTCGTGCATCGGCGTGCGGGGGTGGCGGGTCGCGCCGGCGACTCGCGAACGGTCCCTGGGCATCCTGCGTGCGGGGCTGCGGTCCGAGGAGTTCTGGCCGTCGATCCATGCGGCCGAGGGGCTCACGCTGGCGGGCCACGGCGACGAGGTGCGCGCCTTCCTGGAACCGAAGCTCAAGACCGAGGCCGACGATCAGCGGCGCTGCGGCATCGCCCGCGAGCTGGTGCGGGCCGGGGACCGCGCGAAGGCGACGGTGATGCTGGGCATCCTGGCGAAGGAGGATCCCTACGGCCACGTCCACGCGGCCGAGAGCCTCTACAAGGTGGGCGAGATCGGTGACGGCAGGCTCCTTCGGCGGGCGATGGGCGAGACGGGGAACGTCAAGCTCCAGCTCATGGCGGCCGCGGCGCTCGGGCGGTCGGGCGACGAGGCAGCGATGCGCCTGCTGCGCGAGCGGCTCGGCGCCGACGACCCGACAGTGAGGCGCACCGCGGCATGGGTGCTGGCGCGCATCGGCGACCGCTCGGACATTCCACGGCTCCGAAGCAACATCGCCCGGTCGAAGGATGCCCTTGAACGCTGCTTCATGGAGCACGCTCTGGCCGCTCTGGGCGACGCCGAAGGCCGGCGCGCGCTCCTCGGCAACCTGCGGAGCAGCGACGCCAGCATCCGCACCTACGCGGCGACCTTTGCGGGCGATGCAGGGATCGCCGAAGCCATCCCGGCCCTTGTCGCGTTGCTCGACGACTCCCACCTGGACGCGCGCCTCCGCGCCGCGCAGTCCCTCCTTGTCTTTGCATCGCTTGACAGGCGGGCGGGATTGCGCCATCCTGTGGACGCGAGGAGGGGTGGGGAGGGTGTCGGAGGTGGCTTGCGGTGAGTCCGAGGGGCGAGCGATGATCGATGAGTGCCCGCGGTGTTCGTCCGCTGACTTCGATACGGTGGAGTTGATGGCGGTGCAGCTCGAGCGCTGTCGGGGCTGCCGGGGCATCTGGTTCGACGGCGGGGAGTTCGAGAAGGTCGTCTCGGGTGCCCGCGGCGACGGCGCGCAGGCCGCCGTCGAGCGGCTGGACCCCGCCCGCCGGCCCGCCGCCGAGGCGTATCTCCCCCTCCGGGTGAATTGCCCCGGCTGCGGCGAGGCGCTGCTCGAGGAGGCGCCGGTCCGCTTCGAGTTCATCGACCACTTCGTCATGACCGACCGGTGCCCTGCCTGTCGGAGCGTGTGGCTCGACGCCTCGGAGCTCTCGCTGCTGGCGCGCTATATCCGCGACGAGGACGCTGCTATCGCGCACGCGGCCCTCAGCGCGGAGGCAGTGGCTCCCGACCCCGACGAGGGCGCCCCGCGCGGCGCGCCTGTGTCCCGCCGCCGCTTCTGGCGGGCGCTGATCGGCCTGGACGCCTGAGCGCCCGCCGAGCGTCGCATCGCCACCCGTCGAGTTCTCCACAGACAATCCTCATAGGACCCACAGCCGCGAGGCATCTCCGCGGCGGGCACACCATGTATGGTGGAGCGCGGCTCCCGATGACACAAGCGGTGGTGCCATAAGGATTTATGTCGCGGGCTCGCGGGGTTTGCGCTTGACATGGCGGGCCTGCGCACGTAGGATCGGCCTCTGGCTAGAGCGACTTTCCTGCATCGAAAACTGATCGACCGTGACCACGTCCCTGGCCGGCGGTTCGGCGGCCTGCCTTGGAGGCCTGGGCGATGGCGACACGGCATGCACGGTGCCTGCGATGCGGACTCCGCCTGGAGTTCGACGCCGTGGCGGGTGAAGAGGTGTCCTGCGGGAATTGCGGGGCGCGGGCAGTAGTTCGCGGCCCGAAGGTCCGGGTGAGTGGAGAAGATCCGCTGGTGGGGCGCCGGCTCGGGGAGTTCGAGATCGTCGAGCTGCTGGGCCGCGGCGGAATGGGCGCTGTCTACAAGGCCGTCCGGGCGGGGACCCACCGGGTGGTCGCGCTGAAGCTCCTGGGGAAGGGGGCGGACGCCGAGGCGATGGCCCGGCTGCGGCGGGAGGCGCACGCGGCGGCGGCGGTGCGGGATCCGCACATCGTCGAGGTGCTCGGCAGCGGGACTCTCGAAGGCCGGCCCTTCCTGGCCATGGAATATGTGGACGGCGGGAGTCTGGAGGAGCGAATCGAGCGCGAGGGCTACCTGGGGCCGGGCGAGGCAGTGCGTCTGATGCGGCAGGTGGCCCACGCGCTGGCCAAGGCCCACGCCGTGGGGCTCATGCACCGCGACATCAAGCCGAGCAACATCCTGCTGACGACCGCTGGCGATGCGAAGCTCGCGGATTTCGGCCTCGCCAAGCGGCCCGGCGCGTGGAACCCCCGGGCGCCGAGGATGGGCACGCCCCACTACATGAGCCCGGAGCAGGCCCTCGGCCGCCCCCTTGACGCCCGCACCGACCTCTACTCCCTCGGCGCCACCTTCTACCATGCCCTCGCCGGGCGCGCGCCGTTCCGCGGCAACAGCGAGACGGGCGTCCTCGCGGAGCAGGTGGACGGCGAGCCGCTGCCCCTCGAAGCCGCACGGCCCGACCTGCCGCGCGAGCTGTGCTGGGTCATCGGCCATCTGCTCAAGAAGCGCCCCGAGGGCCGCTTCCAGAGTGCCGCCGAGCTCGATGCCGCCCTCGACGCCGTCCAGGCCGGCCTGCCCCAGTACGAGACCGAGCTCACCTCCATCGTCCCCGCCGTCATGCCCCCCCGAGCCAGGCGCCGCGATCGTGCGGCCGCCTGGCTTGCGGGTGCGGGTCTCGTCCTCGCCCTTGCCGGCCTGCTCTGGCGCGCGTCTCAGCCTCGCCCGGCCGAAGGCGGGCCAGAGCCCCCGAGACGGATCGCCGAAGCCACCACCCCCTGACCACCGTATCCCCCCTCTCCTGTGGCTCCACGGCCGCGGCTACGAGGGCGTCATCGGCATGGAGCACGGCAACTCGAAGCCCGGCAAGGAAGGCGAGCAGGCCGCGATCGCCGCCTACCGCGAGTGCGACGCGTTCTAGCAGTCCGTGGCAGAAGTCCTTCGCAGACGAGTGCGAGGGATTCGGGCCGAGGTCAAGGCGCGAGATCGCAGGCGAATCGGTGGATTCGTCGAGATCTCGCAACGCGGAGATCGGCCCGAAGACCCGCACGCAGTCCGAACGGACTTCTGCCACGGGCTGCTAGGCGCAGTAGGCGTCGATGGCATCTGCGATGGCGGGGTAGCTCGTGCGCCAGATGCCCTTCGGCACGTTCTCAGAGATCTGGATCTGGAGGAGGCCCGAGCGGCCGTCCTCCTCGAGGATGCGCTCGGCCACGGCGCGGACGCCGGCGTAGTCGCGCAGGTGGCAGGAGGAGGGGAAGTTGACCCACAGCCGCATCTCAGGCCACATCCGCCGCGCCGCGGCCACCGTCGTGTCGTTGTCGGGCGCAGGGGCGAAGGAGTCGATGCCGCTGACCCGCGACTCCCCGATGGCGTCCCACAGGGGGCGCACCTCGCCGTCCATGTGGACGAAGACCTTCGCGCCGCGCTCGGCGAGCATCCCCGCCAGCTCGTCGTATAGGGGGACGCAATGGCGGCAGAAGCGCTCGGGGCCGATGGCTGGCGCCGTGATGTTGTCGGGGAAGTCGATCAGCGGGGCGGGGGAGCGGGCGGCGATCTCGAAGATGCGCCGGGCACGCTGCGTGAGGAGAGCGATGGCCTCCTCGACCCTCTCGGGGCAGTCGGCGACGTGCCACGACAGGTTGTCCAGCCCCGCCCACTGGACCCAGAGCTGCTGCCAGGGCGTGCGCTCGACCGCCGCGAGCGGCAGGCCGTCGTCGCCCAGCGCCGCGTCTACCTGGCGATAGGTCTCGTAGTTGTCGAGCACGATGCCGTCGCGGAGACAGGCGATCAGCACGTCGTAATCCGCGGGCTCCTGGACGAAGTGCTTGCGGATCGAGCTCGAGCCGTAGCCTTCCTCGAAGGCCCGCTCC
>CAZDNN010000166.1:0-11541 GCA_964506385.1 uncultured Planctomycetota bacterium | reverse complement strand
TGGCCGCGCGGGTGGGACACTACGTCTGCGAGGCCCCGTGCCGGAGCGCCGCGATCAGCCGCATCATCGCGCGATCCTCGTCGTCGTACAGGGCGACGGCGCTCTCTCGGTCCAGACCTGCTGCTTCCACGACGCGCTCTCCTCTCGTCACGTGCTGTTCCTGCGAGGCGTCGGATTGTCCACGCGGCACCCCTGCCTTGCAAATGCTCCCGCCCCCGCTACACTGGCAGCAGCCGACGCAGGCGCGAGCAGGCCGCTTGCGCCCTTCCATCGACAGGCCAGCGGCTTGTCGCCACGACCTGGAGCTTCGACGTGACGCCACGGGAACGCGTCCTGACCACCCTCGCCCACCAGGAGCCCGACCGCATCCCCTGGGGCGAGCACTCCATCGACTACAACGTCTACGAGGACATCCTCGGCCGCGAGACCCTCGTCCAGGCCAAGTTCCGCCAAACGCAGGCATATTGGGACGGCCGCCGCGACGAGGTCGTCGAGCACTATAAGCGCGACCGCCTCGATCTCATCCGCGCACTCGAGATGGACATTGTGTTCGTCAGCCGCGTCCCGCCCAAGGGCTACCACCCCGCGCCGCTCGAGAAGCTCGACGACGTGACCTATCGCAACGAGGCGGGCGACCTCTTCCGCATCTCGGCAACCACCCACGACCTCCGCATCTTCCAGACCCACCGCCCACCCGCCGAGCCGCCGACGGTCGCCGACCTCGAGGCCACCCTCGAGCGCGTCGACGATGAGACCGTCGAGCCGCCCGACGAATCGGTCTGGGAGCTGGTCCGCCACGCCGTCGCCGAGATGGGCGACAGCCACTTCATCATGCTCATGTGGGGCGACATCTCATTCCCCTCGTTCGGCCACACCGACGAGGAACGCTACATGAACCTCGCCCTCTACCCCGACCAGTGCGCCCTGCTCACGAAGATCGCCGGCAAGCGGCTCATCAAGGGCCTCGACCTCCTCGCCCAGGTCCCGCTCGGCATCGACGGCATCATGCCCTGCGGCGACCTCGGCTCGTCCACCGGCCTGCTCGCCAGCCCCCGCTGGTATCGCGAGCACGTCTTCCCCTGGCACAGGGCCTATTGCGAGAAGGCTCACGCCATGGGCCTCTACGTCCTCAAGCACTGCTGCGGCAACACCAACGAGGTGGTCGAGCTCTTCCCTGAGGCGGGCTACGACGCCTACGAGGGCATCCAGCACAGCGGCGGCATGGACCTCCGCGACCTCAAGGGGCGCGTCGGCGGCCAGATGACCCTCTGGGGCGGCATCTGGCACGAGCACATCATCCTCGGCACCCCCGCCGACATCCGGGCCGACGCCCGCTACGCCTTCGAGCACGCCGCCCCTGGCGGCGGCTTCATCATGGGCTCATCCCACTCCCTCGCCGTCGATGCCAAGCCAGCCAACATCCTCGAGATGAAACGCTGCCGCGATGAATGGGGCGTCTATCCCGTTGAGCCCGAGCGGTTCGTGTGAAGATGGATTGCGGGGGAGGGGTGCCTTTTGGAAAAGGCGCCCCTCCCCCGCACCCCCTCCCCGCGAAAACTCTTGGGTTGGCGCGGGCTCTTGAGTGAAGACTCCTCGCCCCTCTTCAGCCCGGAGAGCTGAGCTGGGGCAGCCCAGGGCGGCGCGGCTTGCGGTCGCTCGCCGCTTGCCCTGGGCTATCCTATTGTGCCCTTTCAGGGCTCAGGAGCGCGGGCGGGGGCGTCACTCCTACCCGCGCGCGCGATAGGCTGTGGGAGTGGTGTCGAGCTCGCGGCTGAAGGCGGTGGTGATGGCGGCGGTCTCAGCGCGCCCCGCCTCTCTCGCCGTGCCGCGGCCTGACCTCGCGGGTCACTCGCCCTCGACGATGCGATCGACGACGATCTGGCGGAGCTCCTCGGACAGGCTGGCGAAGTAGGCGCTGAAACCGGTGACCCGCACGATGAGGTCGGGGAATGCCTCGGGCCGCTCCTGCGCCGCCAGGATGGTGTCCCGCCCCACGACGTTGATGTTGACCAGGGTGCCGCCGAGGTCGAAGTGGGTGCGGATGAGCGCCTCGACCTTGTCGAGGCTCTCCTCGGTCGAGGCGAGGCCGGGGTCGAGGTCGAGCTGGAGCGGCGCCGTGTTGCCGTAGCCCGGCTGCACCTGGGCGACGGCCATGGCGAGTTGCGTCGGCGTGCCCGGCCTGCCGGCGTTGAAGCCGGGGTCGGGGTTCGGGCCGTGGGAGACGGGCTCGCCGGCGCGGCGGCCGTTTGGAGTGGCGCCCAGCCGCTTGCCGAAGGCGATGACCTTCGCCCACGAGAAGAGTCCGGGCACCATCTGCACGCCGCCCGGCGTCCGCGACTCGGTCACGAGCCCCGTGAAGGCCCGCGCGATGCGGAGCGCGTAGTCGTCGGCCAGCGACTCCCCGCTGCCGAACCGCGGGACGTTCCGCATCATCCGCCGCGCACGCTCGCCTTCAGCTCCCGCCCAGTCGGCCTCCAGATGAGCCATCATCGCCTGCCAGGTGAGCCGCCCCTCCCGCTCGACGCGTTGCTCGAGCGCTGCGAAGGAGTCCGCCGCAGTGGCCAGCGACGCGCCGTCCACGCACACGGTGTAGAAGTCGACGCCGCCGTGCGACGCGTCGAGGCCCTTCTCGACGGGGCCGTGGCAGAAGAGATCGAGCACGAGCTCGGGGAAGACGCGGTGCATGTGCTCCAGGTGGAAGTCGATGCTTCGCGCGACGGTCGCCACGGCGCAGCGCAGGTGGGACACGAAGCGCCGCCACAGCTCGTCCGTGCTCGGGGTCAGGGCGGCATCGGCCATCATCTCGCGTAGGGCGACGTCGAAGACCATGGCGAAGTCGATCTTGATGAGGTCGGACATGCAGTACTCGCGCCCCGGGATCGCGAGCCAGTGGCAGCCGGCGTAGATGCGGGTCCGCGCCAGCTCGACGGGAAAGCCGTTCCGCGCGTAGCCCTCGGTGCAGGCACGGTCGCCGACGAACTTGGGGAACCCCATCCTGTCCTCGAAGAGGATTTCGAGGCCGCGGCGGAAGAGGTCGCGGCTCAGGCCCTGGCCGACGCGGACGCCGATGTTGGCGGGCGCCTTGAGGCGGTGCACGGCCTCGAGGATGAGGAAGGAGACGCGGCTCGTCCGGTCGCTGCCATCGGCGTTCGGGCCGCCGAGCTGGATGTAGGCCGTCTCGCTGAGCAGGAGGCAGGCGAGGTGGAAGACCGCCTCATCGTCGTCGAGGATGCCGGCCGCGACGTCGCGCTCGTAGTATGGCCTCAGCAGCTCGTCGAGCTGGCCCCACTCGCCGCTGCCGTTGTACATCTTCGCCACGGCCTGGAAGAAGACGAGCCACTGGCACGCCTCGCGGAAGGTCCGAGGCTCCGCCGCGACCAGGCGTTCGCAGATCTCGGCGATGGCCGCCAGGTTGTCGCGGAGCTGCGGGTGCTCCTCGGCCTCGGCCATCCGCCGCGCCTCGGCGGCGTGGCGGCCGATCCAGTCCTGGATACCGAGGATCACGGCCTCGAGGCCGTCGTAGAAGTCGGCCGCCTGGGGGTTGACGCAGCGGTAGCGACGCACCTTCTCCAGCAGCCCGCCCCAGCCGAGGTCGAGGCCGATCCGCAGGTCGGGACAGAAGTGCTGGACGCCGCCGATGCCGTGGTCGAGGGCGTAGCGCTCCTGGTCGGGCCGCAGCTCCGGCCAGTCGAGGTCCGGCGGCCAGCCGGGCTTGCGGTAGGACATGAAGTTGACCATGTAGACTCCGGCCATGGAGTTGGCCGGGTGGATGTAGGTCGGGTGAGCGTCGAGGAGGCGGCGGAAGTTCGCCCCACAGGCCCTAGGCCCGAAAAAGCCGCCGCTCGGATGATTCGGCTCGACCTCGAAGCCCTTGAGCACGAGGTCCTTGACCATCACGCCCGAGCCGCTCATGGCCTCGACCAGCTCGCAGGCCTCCTCGGGCAGAGGCACCTGCCCCTGCTCGTCGGCGTCGCGTGGCCCGCTCAACTCGCGCTTGCGCCGCGCCTGGTCGAGCTTGGCGGCGCGCAGGACGTTGAGGCGGTCGCCGTAGGTCATCGGCCTCGCGGTTGTCATCGCTGCTGGTTCTCCGCCTGGCCGGCCCTGGACAGCTCACCAGCCAGTATAGCAGCAAACCCGCGCGCGGGCACAAGCGCGCCGGAGGCCATGGGCCCGCCTCGCGTCCACAGCCGATGCCCGTTGCGGGAGCACTGGATGGCCGCACGCCCAAGGCGGCGGCGGTCGGGGCGCCTGCCAGGTGGCTCCTCACGGGCCCGCATTCCCAGGGGACTTGGCCATCCACTCGGCGAGTTCGCGGGCGAGCTGGCCGCAGACGTGCTCGAAGAGGCGCCGTGCGGCCTCGGGGGTCACTCTCTCGGCGAGATCGGCCTGCCAGCGGAAGTGCTCGCGGGCCATGAAGGCGCGGACCGGATCGTGAAGCTCCTCGGAGAGCCCGCGGCAGTAATGCTCGGGGTGGCAGCCCTCGTACTTGGCGATGCGCGTGTTGGCGGGGTCGTAGCGGTCCAGGAAGACGGCGTCGGGCGCCACGGCGAGTAGCTCGGCGGCCTCGTTGGCCTGGGCGTGGCCGCCGCCGATGTCCACCTCGTCGGGCAGAGGCACGCCCACGCGGATGAGGATCTGCATCTCGGAGCGCGCCATGTGGGCGTCCGCCGGCTCGCCGAAGCTCTCGCTCTGCATCGCCCCGGCGTGGGCCAGCAGGACCAGGACGTAGCGGAAGCCGCACTTGTCGAGCTCGGCGTACAGCTCGGCCGCCACCCGCTTGACCAGCGCGGGGGTGAAGAACAGGCTGCCCCGCCAGTTACAGAACCCGGGCGCCGTGACCCACAGCGACGGCAGGACGACCCCGCCGCCGAGCCGCTCGGCCACGGCCGCGCAGATCCCCTCGCCCCGCAGATGGTCGCAGCCGCACGCCAGGTGCTCGCCGTGCCACTCGAGGGACCCCGCCGGCACCAGCGCCAGCGGCATCCTGGCGATCGCCGCGTCCAGGTCGCTCGGGCTCATCTTCGTCCAGTGATAGACGCTCTCGGCCATCAGTTGCCCTCGCTTCGAGGTGGTGTGGGCGGCTCACTCGCCCGCGATCGCGATCGTGCTGAAGTCCGATGTGACGCTGTTGATGCAGTAGCCGACCCAGGCAATGGAGTCGAGCTTGCGGGTCAGCGTGGTCTCGACGGTCTCGCCGAGCATCGAGACGGTGACCTTCCCGCTGGCGAGATCGACGGTGGCGCGCAGCTCGGCGACCTCGTTGGCCTTGACGTTGAGCGGGATGCCCTTGGTCTTGCTCTTCATCAGGGGGCCTTCAGCGATGTATAGGCGCTTGCCCGCGATGCGGAAGCCGCACTTCACGAGCTGCGCGTCGTCGGGCGCGGCGCCGAAGGCGATGAAGCCGTTCCCCGGCGTGTCGGGCGGCGCGCCGGGCGTGGGCCGGACCTTGACGCGTAGCTCTGCCCGCTTCGTGAGCGGCCTGTCGAGCTTCTTGAGAGCCAGCCCGACGTCACCCGGTGCCGTCTGCATGCGGTAGCCGATGTCGGCTTTCGAGATGCGGATCGTCTTAAGATGCTGGAAGTCGGGATGCGACCTGGACTCGATGAACGTGCCCTTGCCCGTCGGAGGCGGACCGAGCGCGACGTCGGGCGCCGCCGTCAGGGCCTTCCCACCGCCTGCCCCGAGGCAGAGCACGGTGCCGTCGAGAGCCGAGATGAACAGCCTGCCGCCCGCGGCCGCCATGCCGTCGAACACGGGCGTCGCCGTCAGGCGGTAGGCGGCGAGCTTCTGTCCGTCGCCCTTTGAGACGGCCAGCAGCAGCGAGCCCTTCGCGCCGCCGAACGCGGCGACCTGCTCCGCCATGGCGGCCTGCACCTCTTCCTCGCCGTAGCGGAGATAGACGTCCATCTCGTCGGCGACGGCTGGCGGCCCGGCCGCGAAGAGTGTGTCGCCGGCCAGCGCCATCGCCCGCACGAGGCACGGGAGCGACTTCGACCAGCGGTAGCCGAGCCGCGTCGCATGGACCCTGCCGTAGACGGAGGCGCCCCGCCGCCGCGGCGGTGCCTTCGGACCGGGGTTGATGACCTTCGGCGCCTTCGCGCACGCGAAGAGGTGATACGCGATCGGCGTGCCGGCGAAGCGCAGCGGCGCGCGGCCGAAGCCATAGACGTCCGCCTTGTCCACGCAGAGGATCCTGCCCGCCGGCGCCTGGTAGCTCGCCAGGTACCAGCCCCCCGCGCCGCCGATGAACGAGCGGCCCCAGAGCCAGTAGGAGCGATGCCACCACGTGCCATCCAGGAAGCCGTTGGGCGAGAGCAAGTGTGCAGTTTCGCCGCGCTGCTCGTCGTAGCGGCGCGACGTGAAGACGCCCAGCCGCTTGCCCGTCAGGTCGAAGGCCTGGGTCCGCATGTACACGTGCTTCCCGTCGCAGGACAGGACGTCGGGCAGTGCGGTCGGCAGGTTCGGCCACTTGAGGTCCGTCTGGAGGTTCTTGCCCGTCTCGGGGTCGCGGTCGTCGAGCACGGTTTCCGAGAGCAGGTGCCCGGTCGCGGCGTCGAGGCGCACCAGGCGCAGGCCGCCATCGAGCCACATGGCGCGGCCGGCCACGCAGGACGCGACGCCGCCGTGCACGAGCACGCTGCCGTGGAGCGGCCAGACCGACTCGACCTGGCCGTACGCCGTCATGCGGCGCTCGGCGGGGGCCGCGCGGAAGCGCCAGGCCAGCGTCCCGTCCGACGCGCGCAGGCAGTAGACCCAGCCGTCGGCAGAGCCGAAGAGCACGCGGCCACGCCACACGGTCGGCGGCGAGTCCACCCGCCCTCCTGCCGTGACGCTCCATGCCGGCTTGCCGCTGCTCGCGTCGAGCGCGTGCACGGTGTGCGTGTCGACCGATGCGACGAAGAGCTTGCCCTCCGCGATGACCGGCGCGCTGAGCCTCCCGCCGACCTTCGTCTGCCAGGCCTGCGACAGCTTTGCCGGCACGGCCGCCGCCGTGGAGCCGCTGCGCGCTCCGTCGTGGCGATACGTCGGCCAGTCCGAAGGAGTGGCGAGGTCCGAGGTTCGAGTGTCGAGTGCTCCGAAGGCAGGGCCTTTCTCCAGGCGGTCCTCCTGGAACCCGGCACCCGGAACCTGGAACCGCCCTTCCGCAGCGAGGGCATTGAAGCTGTGGAGCTTGGCGAGGGGATAGCAGGCACACGAGTGCGGCGGGGCGTAGATGAGGCCGTTGGCGGGCATGATCCCGTAGTTGCAGGAGCCGCGGACCCAGTGGTGGGCGGTCCAGTGCTTCGTGCGGAAGTCCACGAACTCGATGCCCGTCCGCGACGTCAGGATGTAGTTGACCGTGGCCTTGGCGCGGTGGCAGCGGTGGTGGGGCATGTGGGGCCAGTCGTCGGGGGGGAACTGCACCTTGACGTGCCCCGTGTGGAGGTCGCGGCCGGTGAAGATCCCGGAGCTGCCTCGACTGGTCGTCTCGCCGCACCAGGCGAGGCCGTCGATGACGAACAGATCCTCCGACGAATCGTAGCCCGACTGTGGGTGCGGCGCCGTCCAGAGCTTCTCGCCCGTCCTGGCCGACAGGGCTGTCATCGTGTCCTTGCCGCCGCGGTGGTGCTCCATCTTCTCGCCGCCGGCGAACAGGACAACGTCCCCGTGGACGACGAGGGTCGGGCCGAAGAACACGTGCATGGGCTTCCACCGCGGGATGGGCTTCGAGGCCCACACCTCGCTGCCGTCCTTCGCATCGGCGCACACGACCTTGTCGCCGTCGTGGAAGTAGACGCGGCCCGCGGCCGCGGCGAGGGTGACGGGCGCGACCCGCTGCTCCTTCTCCCAGAGCTTCCTGCCCGTGGCGGCGTCGATGGCCAGGAGGCGCCGCGGCCGCTCATCCCAGTTCCACCGCGCTCCCGCCGCGCGGGTCGCCTGGACGGAGTCGCGGCGGAGGGTCTTGTAGGCGTCGAGCTCGGGGTGGGCGAGTGCGAAGAGCACGCCGCCGGCGACAAGGATCTCCTCGGTGCCTTCGGAGCCCTTGTAGGTCCGCCGGAGCTCGCCCGTGGCGCCATCGAGCGCGACGACGGGCTCACCGACCCCGAGGGTGACGTACACGGTGTCGCCCACGGCGACGAGCCGCCGCATTAGCTGCGCCGGGCCTCTCTTGAGCGGCCAGAGGTGGGCGTGCCACTTCGCGATGGGCCGCTGCCAGAGCACGGTGCCGTTGAAGGCGTCGCGCGCGAGGAGCGTCCACCGCGGCGGCATCTGCACCGACCACCGCGGCCCGAGATCGACGATGTAGAACAGCCGCCCCGCCGCCGAGACCATCGCGCTGAAGCCTGAGAGGTGGTCGTGGTGGCGCAGCCACCGCGGCCCGCCCACCCACTGGTAGCGGCGCGGCGGGCCCACCACCGTGTCCTGCGCCACGGCGTTGTTGCTCGGCCCATGGAGGTAGTGGGTCCACTCGTCGATCGCCGCCGGCCGCGGCTTCACCGTCTTGGTCCAGACACCGTTCCGCCGAACGTAGCCGACGCCGCTCGGCGCGAGCACGCGGCGTATCTCAGCCTCCGGCACGACCTGCTCGCCGTCGGAGACGATCAGGTTGGCCAGGTTGTCAATATACGGCAGGCTGCCGCCCTCCCACCTGTCGATGGCCACGGGGCCGTAGAGGCCGAGGGACTGGACGTGCGCGCGCGCCTTCGCGACGTTCGCCGCATCGGGGTCCAGGCCGTGGACGGCGTAGCTGTCGCTGGCTCGGAGCGCCGCGGTGAGCGCCCCGTCGCCACAGCCGAGGTGGACGATGAGGCCGCCCTTCACACCCGTCTCGGCGAGGATGCGTCGCGCTTCCTTCTCGGGCCCGTCAGCGCCGCCGACCGCGGGGCGACACCAGAGCGCCGCGCCGAGGGCGAGGGCCATGGCCGCCCGCAGCAGCAGAGGTCTGCCTGTCACGACTGTGCTCCTTCAGTTACGTCGCTGCTGGCGAAAGAGGAAAGCAAACCCAGCAGGGCTGGCTTTGTTTTCTAGTGTGCCCGACCTGGGTTTTCGCGAAGCGAACTCGGCTGCGACCGAAGGCCGCGATGGGACAGTGCCACTCACCTTACCGCCCAACCGAGCGGCGGTCAAGCACTCGACACGTGCGGGCGGCAGGCGTTGCGGTGGCTCGCCGGCACTTCAGCCGGCTGAATAGCCACCGCTCACAGACGATCGGCTCGAGAGAACCCGAGAAAAGGGCTTGACAGGCGTCGACGGCTTGGCTATGCTGCCAATAGGCCAACTGGCCAAGGAGGTTGAAGTGGATGCCCAGAAACGAGCCCGTTTCGAGGCCAGAGCCAAGATCGTGAAGGCCATGGCCCACCCGACGCGCCTCTTCATGGTGGACGAGTTGGCCAGGGGCGAGCGGTGCGTGTGCGAACTCACCGAGATGGTGGGGGCCGACATGTCCACCGTGTCCAAGCATCTCTCGATCCTCAAAGCCGCGGGCATTGTGGCGGATGACCGCCGCGGCAACCAGGTCTTCTACTCGTTGCGCGTGCCCTGTGTGCTCCACTTCTTTGATTGCGTGGAGACGGTGATGAAGCGGAACGCCGAGCAGCAACTGGCCCTGATGGAGTAGCGCTGCCCGGTTTCCTCAGCTCTTTCTTTTGGCGACACACTTGGCGAGTTTGCCAAACTCCCACAGACCACGGCGGCGTGACAGGCACGGGCGGTGGCCAGGTCTTGAGAGAGGATGGCGATGAAGAAGGAGTGGAAGATCTTCGGCGCGATGCTGACGGTGTTCCTGGTGGCCTACTTCCTGCCGCTGTCGGACCCGAAGGTCAAGACGGCGTGGGTCGAGGCGATCAAGCTGCTCCAGTGGTACGCGCGGAACCACACGCTGGCGTGTGTGGTGCCGGCGCTGTTCATCGCCGGCGGCATCATCACGTTCCTGTCGAAGAGCGCCGTCATGCGCTACCTCGGGCCGCGGGCGAACAAGCCCCTGGCCTACGCGGTGGCGAGCGTGTCGGGAGCGGTGCTGGCGGTGTGCTCGTGCAGCGTGCTGCCCATGTTCGCGGGCATCTACCAGCTCGGGGCGGGCCTCGGGCCGGCGTCGGCGTTCCTCTATTCGGGGCCGGCGATCAACGTCCTGGCCATCTTCCTCACCGCTCGGGTGCTCGGCCTCTCGCTGGGCATCGCCCGGGTGATTGGTGCCGTCGGCTTCGCCTTCGTGGTCGGCCTCCTGATGGCGTGGATCTTCCGCCACGGCGAACGGAAGAAGCTCGATGCGGCCATGGCGATGCCTGAGCCTGAGGTGCCGAGGCGGCCCCTGTGGAAAACGGCCCTCTACTTCGTCTGCATGATCTCCTTCCTCGTCTTCAGCGACTGGTACAACCCGGGCGATGTCGTTGTCCACACCACCGACGGGCAGCAGTTCAAGGCCGTGATGCTCCAGGAGATGAAGGACGAGGTCGTCTTCCAGCTCAACGAGCCGTGGGGCGAGCATGCGGCCAAGGAGAAGGTCACCCTGGCGAAGGCCTCGATCAATGGCATCGACGAGGCGAAGACCTGGGTGATCGCGATCCATCACATCAAGTGGTACCTGGCAGGCGCGATGGGCCTGGCGGTGCTGCTCATGGTGTGGCGCTGGTTCGAGCGCGACGAGGTCAAGGAGTGGATGCACAACACGTGGGACTTCGCCAAGCTC
This sequence comes from uncultured Planctomycetota bacterium, assembly GCA_964506385.1. GTDB lineage: Bacteria > Planctomycetota > PUPC01 > DSUN01 > DSUN01 > CAZDNN01. The sequence goes on along the minus strand of CAZDNN010000166.1, from coordinate 875 downwards.
CTGGTTCCGCTGCTCTTCGGCGGCGTATTCGTCGTGGGGTTTGTCGGCACGCTGCTGCCAGAGAAGGTGGTGGCGGGCGCCGTGGGCGACAACTCGCTGCTCTCGAACCTGGTGGGGAGCGTCATCGGCGCCTTCTGGTACTTCGCGACGCTCACTGAGATCCCGATCTGCGAGGCGCTGGGCAAGCTGGGCATGCACAAAGGACCGATGCTTGCCCTCTTGCTGGCCGGGCCGGCTCTCTCCCTGCCGAGCATGCTGGTCATCGGCAAGGTGATGGGCTGGAAGAAGACCCTCGTCTTCTGCGCCATCATCGTCGTCATAAGCACGGGGGTGGGGATGCTTTACGGAGCCATCGGCTGAGCCACCGAGGGACAGGACGCCATGAAGCAGGTCACGACCTTCCCCCAGCGCTCGGAGTTCGAGAAGGCGAAGGGCCAACTCGATGCTCTGGGCCTGCCTCACGAGGTCGTCTCGCCCGAACCGGGCTACCGATGGGTCGGCGAGCCGTCCCTGATCGTCGAGCCATCGGTGCGCATGGACCTCGCGGGCAACGCGACGGCGAGCTTCACCACATCGGGCTGGGTGGAATACAGGCCTGCCAAGGCGGCTGTGCCGTGCCAGGAGCCGTCAGCCTTCGATGAGGACGTGTTCGGCCGGGCGGCCATCATGGTCCTGGCTCCTTGCGTCGCCGACACGACGAAGATTCGCATCATCGCCCACCTGTCGGGCGACCTGGCGGAGGCCTTCCCATACCTGAACGCCGAGATGCGCGAGGCATCGTACAACGTGCACGGCCCGACCTTCACATTCATGGACCGCTACCGCATGGTGTCGGTCTACCCGCGGCGGGTGGCGATAGCGAAGGCCGACGAGAT
>CAZDNN010000165.1:0-11574 GCA_964506385.1 uncultured Planctomycetota bacterium | reverse complement strand
TCGGCCCGAAGACCCGCACGCAGTCCGAACGGACTTCTGCCACGGGCTGCTAGAAGCCCTGGGCGACCCAGGGAGACCTCGATCGTGAATCTGCCCAGGAGGCCCGCCAGCAAGGGCCGGCTGAAGGCCGCTCAGATTCAGTGAGGGCGGAGCAGTTGGCTAGTCGTCCTGGGGGGTTGACCCACGCTGGAAGATGGCTCGCGCGGCGGCGACCTCGCTGAAGGCGGTCGGGATGTCCTCGGCGTCGAGCGCGCGGCGGGCGGCATCGAGATGGGCTTCGAGCTCGCGCCGGATGGCAGAGTCTGGCTCGAACTCGGTGGCGTCGAGCCGGAGGGTCTCGAGGTCCTTGCCGAGCTGCGCCTTGTCGCGCGCCAGGTCGCTGTGGGTCCGCAGGATCATGTCGTCCAGGTCCTTCTCGAGCGCCGACAGGGTGTCTGCCACAGCCCGGAAGTCGCCTGTCATGAACTGCTTGCGGAGTTGCTCGAGACGCTTGATCGCGGCGCGCAGGTCGTCCTCCACGTAGCGCCGGCCTGGTGAGGCGGTGAGCTGGCCGATCCGGGATCGGACAGGCTCGGAGAGCTTGTCCCAGACGGCCTGTGCGGCCTGGTCGTAGAGGGGGACGGCGGTCTCGTGGAGGCCAAGTCCCGCGGTCTTGACGAGGAGTCTCTCCTCGACGGCGGCGCGGACCATGGCGCGGAGGGCGCGGAGGGTTGCCTGCTGGTCGCCGGCCTCTGCCCCGTCGTTGGCCTCAACGACGAGCACGGCGAGGCGTGGGTGTACGTCGCTGGGGGGGCCTTGGTGCCATGACGTCTGGCTCGCGGCCCATGCGATGAGGGCGGTCGCGGCGATCGCGCATAGGGCCACGGCGGCCCACAGGGGCGCGCGGCGGAGCCGCGTTGCGGGGGAAGTCGCATCGAGCCACACTTTGGAGAAACGCCACCTGTGGGGCCGGTCTGGCTCGATGACGTCGGCGACCAGAGCGGTGATGTTGTCGGGGCCGCCTGCGGCGTTGGCGGCGGCGATGAGGCGCCCGCAGCAGGCCTCTGGATCGGGCTCGCTGTCGAGCAGGGCCGTCAGGTCGGCGTGGGGGACGGGGCCGTAGAGGCCGTCGGTGCACAGCAGGAAGCGGTCGCCACGCCGCAAGCGGACCATGCCCAGCCTGGGCTCGACAGCCCCGGCCTGGCCGAGGGACGCGGCGAGTCGGTAGCGGCCGGCCTTCTCGTCCCTGGAGAGCTGGCGGAGGACGCCGTTGCGGTATAGGTAGATGCGGCTGTCGCCGACGTAGGCGAACAGGGTGCGGTCGCCGTGGAACCAGAGGGCGACGAGGGTCGTGCCGACGCCCGCCTTGCCTGGCCGGGTGGCGGCGTACTCGTGGAGGCCGTGGTTGGCCGCCTGGATCGCCTTGACGAGGGCGGCGTCGTGGCGGGTCTTGTCAGTTGTGGGGAGGGACTCACTCAGGGACTGCTGGATGATGCGGCAGGCGAGCTTGCTGGCGACCTCGCCGGCCTCCTCGCCGCCCACCCCATCTGCGACGAGAAAGAGCCCTGCCTTGCGCAAGAGGACGAAATGGTCCTCGTTGTGCTCGTAGAGGCGTCCCGGATCCGTCTTGGCTGCAACGGCGATCTTCATGCGCGCTCGGACCAGGGCTCGGGGGATGGACGCACCGGGTGCTATCGGGCGCGCCGCCATTATACCCTGCCCGGCGCGGGAGTCAAGAAATGGCACGCCAGCGGCAGGCCGTTGCGTTGTCAGCCGGGTGACGACATTGTGGTAGGGTCACCTTGCTGCTGCGTCCCAGCCACCCCGCGTCCAGGGGACGGGAGGGCGCTGGCGCCCGGGCGCGCAGCGTGATTGCGGACCTGTTTAGGTCCGCAATTATCCTCACTGGGCAGCCTGCCAAGCCGTACGGGAATCGACGTGGAGCTCTGACAGCGCAAGCGCTGACGCCAGCGGGGGACAGGAACGTGGCGGGGAAGGGCGGCGCGCGCTATACTGGCAGTCAGGGGAGGGGGGACGCCGGAGCGGTCACGAGCCGGAGGGCGATTGATGCCAGCGGACAACGGGGATGCGATCGACACCAGGATGCTGCTGCGCCAGATGATCCTGGCCCGCAACGCGCCGGCGGTGCGGCGCCTCGCCGAGGAGCTTGGCCTGTCGCAGGACGAGTTGGCGGCGACGCTGCGAGAGGAGCTCTCCCGCCAGCACGAGCACGGCGGCGAGGACCGCCTCGGCCCGCGCTACAACGTCTCGACCGGCGAGTATACGACCCTCGAGGAGTGGGTCGAGCAGGTCATCCGCGAGGGGTGAGCCAGCCTAGCCTGCCTCCTCAGCCTCCCTGCACAACTCGAGAACCCGCTCCGCGCAGCGGCGGACGAGCGCCCGCTCGTCGGCGAGGTGGCGGCCGGCGAGGTCCGGCCGCGCGACGCCCAGGCGCGCGAGGGCCTCGGCGACGGCCAGGTCGATCTGCCAGCGGGCGTCCTCGACCACGTCGTTGATGGCGCGGGCGCCGCTGTTCTGGAGCACGCGGCTGGCGGGCAGGTCGCTGCGTTCGACGGCGGCCTCCAGTGCGGTGGCGGCGGCGGGGTCGCCGATCCGGCCGAGGGCGCGGGCCGCGGCGATGAGGGCGTCGAGCGGCGCCTCGCGGTCCTCGAGCACAGCGCACAGCTCGGGAACAGCCTCGCGGTCGCCGATGCGGCCGAGGAGCACGATCGCGCCGTGCCACAGCGGCGCGGTCTTGCGGCCCTCGGGCACGTCCTCACGGCGCTCGGCGACGGCCGCGCGCAGCTCGGGCGCGGCCTCGGGACGGCGGAGCATGGCGAGGGTGACGGAGGCCCAGAAACGCCTGGCCGGCTGCTCCGCACCCGCTGCCTCGAGCAGTAGCGGCAGGGCCTCATCGCCGCGGCGGACGAGCTCCCAGGCCGCCTCCTGGCTCTTCTCGCCGCCGAGCGCCTCGGCCCACTGGGCCGCGGGCAGGGCAGGGGGCTGGGGCGGCATCCAACTCGACTCGTGAACGCCGGCGTCGGGCGCGGGCCCCGGGAGCCGCGTCTGCTCGCGGGGGCCGAGGGCGCCGGCTTCGAGGAGGGCGGCCTGGAGGTCCTCGACGGGCAGCGCCCGCGGGGTGACGCCGCGTCTGGCGGCCATGGCGGCGGCGACGCCCGCGGCTTCGCCGACGCGCTGGAGGTCGCGCTGCATGCGGAGCTGGTTGTGGGCGTCGTGGGTGAGCGACAGGGCGCGGCAGCCCATCACCAGGCCCTCGATGCCTCGGGGGAGGAGGGCGCGGTAGGGGATCTCGCAGCCGATGCGCCGAGACCAGTTCCCCAGCAGCCAGACCCAGAGCATAGCCTGGTCGCTCTCGTTCTCGTAGTCGAAGCCGTGGTTGTCGAAGTGGGAGAAGGCGTAGGCGATGACGTCGGGGAACTGGCGGCCGGCGATCTCGTCCGCCATTGTGACGCGGACGTCGCCGACGACCTGGCGGCTGTTGCGCAGGCCGAGGATGGGCGCGATGTAGACGAGCCGGCTGGCGGCCTCGTAGCGGGGCTTGCGGTAGTGGCCGAGGGCGTGGCGGCGGGCACGGGTCATGTCCACGACGTCGGTGGGGTCGCAGTAGCCGGCGTCGAAGTTGGTGATGAGGAGCTTGCCGTCGTCGCTCAGCCTGCCCGCGGGCAGCGAGTAGGCGTGGGGCAGGCCATCGGCGTCCCGGCCGAATGTGAACTCGGCGCCGGCCATGGCCGCCAGGTCACCGTCGCCCGTGCCATCGACGAATGCCTTGCCGTGAACCGTCGCGTTGCCATCGGGGCCTGCGACGATGACGGCGGTGAGCCGCCGCGGCGGCTCCGGCGAGGCGTGCCCGACGGGGAGCTGGTCGGGCACGGGCTCGGCCTGGGCGCCGGTGACGATGGTGTTGTAGAGGATGGTGACGCCGGCCTCGGCGGCCAGTTGCTCGAGGGCCACCTTCTTGGCCTCGGGATGGAAGCCGGCGGCCGGTCCGAAGAGCGGGGCGAGCTCGGCCACGCGGGCGTCCACGTCGTCCTGAAGGCCGCCGGCCACGCCGTGGTAGTAGCTGTGGATGCCGCCGCCGGTGCCGATGCCGCCGAGGCAGGTGCCCTGCTCGATCAGGAGGGTCGAAGCGCCCCGCCGCGCGGCGGCGATGGCCGCGATGGCCCCGCCGGTGCCCCCGCCGCAGACCACCACGTCTGCCTCGTGGGCTGGGGGGGTGACCCGCGAGTGGGGGAGGGGGGCGTCGGTGGGCGGCTCGGGCAGCGACCCCAGCGCGGCGGCGACGGCACCCGCGGCCCGCTCGCCGACAGCCAGGCGCTGGCTCGCGGTGAGGCCCGCCGATCTGTCGCCGACGATGTCGGTATACTGGTGAGCCCAAGAGCCGCCGGCAAACAGGTTGCCTGCCTTCGCTGCGCCACGGCCGACGAAGTCGTCGAGACGCGCGCCACCGACAGGATAGAGACTCGCGCCGACGCTGGTCACCACAGCGTCCTGCATGAAGCCCCACCCTTCGCGCAGTTCGCGCAGCACGCTTGGGAGTGCCAGGCGCGCCTGCCGTATGTCGTGCGAGCCGACCCGCAGCCGGACGGCCACCTCGCCGGGCCACAGCGTGGGACTCACCGTGACGTTGTCGGCCTTTCCGAGCGCGCCGACGGCCAGGGGCGCGCCTGCTGGCAAGCCTGGGGCTCCGTTCAGGAGCACGCAGAGCTCTGCTGACGGCCCGTCGCTTCCCTTTGCCTCGTCGCCTGCCAGGCGCCAGATCAGAGCATTGTCCGTGGCGTCGAGGAAGGCGCGGGCGCGAACGGGTATCTCGCCCGACTTCGTGCCCAGCAGGACGCTGGTGAGCCTGCCATCTGCCTGCGCCACGGCCACGGGCTGGGCATAGAGCAGCACGTCACATCCGCTGTCGGTCGCTTCCTGATCGAGCACGATCTCCGTGACGGGCGGGTCGAGGATGCCGTCGCGGCAGGCGTTGGCGGCGGCCATCGCACGCTGTAGCCACAGGGCGGCTTCACAGGTCGGCCGGCCGAGTTCCGTGTGGAAGGCCCACGTCAGCTCCCAGCCGAGCACGGGGCGGCGCTCGACGAGCAGGACCCTGGCGCCCGAGCGGGCCAGGGCACGCGCCGCGGCGAAGCCGCACAGGCCGCCCCCAATGACGGCGGCATCGTAGCAGACGGCAGGGTCGAACACGGTGGGCTCCTGAAGAGGGTCGAGTGACGAGGGCCGAGTGGCGAGGGTCGAGTGACGAGGGTCGAGTGACGAGGGACGAGGGTCGTCACTTCCCGTCAGTCGCGATCGGCGGGGCGGTGGCCGCGGTGGGGACAGGGGGAGATGAAGACCTCGCCGCCCTCGTGGTAGAAGGTGGCTTCCGTGGTGCGACCACAGTCGGGGCACTTGATGGTAACCCGCTGCTGGGCGAGCGCGCCCGCCGCGACGGGGATGCCGATGACGAGCGCGCCACAGGCGAACGCCAGCCAGCGCAGGGCGGTGCCCTGCCTCTGCCAGGCGTCGAAGGCGTTGCCCTGGGCCTCGGTGGCCACCACGAAGGACGCCTCGCGGTGCAGGGTTGCCTGCTTGACCGTCAGCGGCCCATCGCCATCGGAACGGGTCGGGAATGAGACGCGCACGGCGGCCTGCACCGCGACCCGCTGGCCGCTGAGGGTGTATTCAGCGGGAAGCGCAAGGGTGAGGCCGACGACCACGGGACGGAGGGCCGGCGGTGGATTGGTCTCGAGCAGCTCGGGCGTCCAGGGGCGGTCCGTCACCTCGGGCTGGCCGAGCGGCCTGGGCCGGTGGCCGCGGACGAGCGACACCTCCGCGCTGTCCACACGGAAATGGCCGTCCGCCGCCTGGAGCTCGCTCTCCCACTGGAGCCTCAGGGGGCCGCCTGGCACGGCGAGCTGGGGGGCGCCGCCCATGCCCTCGACGATGGGCAGGCCGCCAGGCGGCTCGCGTCGGGTCAGCACCACGGCCACTGCCACGAGCGCGACGAGCGAGGCAAGCTCGAGGGTCAGGATCGTCAGCCAGCGCGGCGACGTGACCCAGGAGCGCGGGCGCCTGCCCGCATCTTCCGGCACGTTGATCTGGGTCTTGCAGCGGCGGCAGATGATCGTCAGGCCCGCGCACTTATCGGGCACGCGGTTGGACGTCGCGCAGCTCGGACACACGAATCGCACGCGCCTGTCTCCCAACGCCTCCGTGCGAACCCCGCAAAGCCCGGCCCCATTCTCGCCATTCCACGGCCCCTGTCAACCGCAGATCCCACCCGGCCCCGAAGCCCACGGGCGGCGCGGAGCGCCGGCAGCCGTTCCTTGACAGGCCAATCGGGCATGGGGATAATGCGCGGCATCCGCGGGCCGCGGGCTCAAGGGGTCTGCGTCGTAGTCGGCGCCGCCGGGGGTGGCCGGCGGTCGGCGGCGATGCCGAGGACGATGGAGAGGAAGAGCCCGACCGCGGCGATGCCCAGGAGGGCCAGGACGACGGAGATGCCGCCCAGCAGCAGCGCTCGGCGGTCGTCGCGCTCGTGGCGGCGGGCCCGTGCCGCGATAGCGGCCTGGGCCGGGGCGCGGCGGCCCCAGGAACGGAACCGCCCTGTGCGGTCCCACCACCGCCGCGCCGCGCGCTCGGCGGTCCGCAGCGCCGAGTCGCGGAAGGGCCGGCCGAGCAGGGCGCCCATGCTGTCGGCCGCGGCGGCGCGGGTTTCGGGGTCGGGGTCATCGAGTGCGGTGGCCAGGGCAGGGATGGCCGCCGGGTCGCCGAGGTCGCCGAGCGCGGCGGCAGCGGCGCGGCGCAGGGCCGCGTCGCCCACAGCCAGTGCCTGCGCGAGCGCGTCGAGCGCGGCGGGGTCGGCTAGCGTGCCCAGCGCGTGGGCCGTCGCGGCGCGGGCGTTGGGCGAGCCGTCGGCGAGGATGCGCAGGAGAGGCGCTACCGCGGCCCTGTCGCCGATGGCGGCGATGGCCTCCGCGGCCTGCCACCACGCGCACGCCGCGTCGGAGCGAAGCAGGCGGATGAGGGCGGGCACGGCCGCGCGGTTGCGGATCTTCCCGAGCGCCTCCGCCGCTTTCTGGCAGACCACGGGCTCGGGGTCATCGAGCAGCTCGACGAGCCAGATGGCCGCGGTGGGCTCGCCGAGGTCGCCGACCTGATGAACCACGGCGGCGCGCTCGTAGCCATTGCCGCGCGTCGCCGCCTCGCCGTAGGCGCGGCGGAAGTGCCTGAGCCGTCCTTGCGAGGCGGCCCGGCTGTCGGGCTCGAGGGCCAGGGCGCGCTGGTATGCCTGATTGGCCGCCTCGTAGAGGCCGGCGCGCTCGTAGGCATCGGCGAGCTCGAGCTGGAGCGCGGCGTTCTGCGGCTCCCGCTCGGCCCGCAACTTGAGCTCGAGGACCTCGCGCTCGGTCATCGCCACGGGCAGCTCTCCGCCGACCCCCGACCGTATGCTACCGCCGCCGCGCGGCACTGTCAAGGGAGCCCCAGTGAGGCGAACGGCCGCATCCCGGCACGGAGAGCTCGACCCGCCTGGCGCCGAGCGGGCGCCGCGGTGGTGGCTCGCGCTCCCCGTCGGCCTGGCGATGGCGGCGGTGGTGAACCTCTATGTGTTCGCCTCCGACTACATCTTCGTGTCCTCGCGGCTGACATTCGCCTACATGCCGATGGGCGCGATGGTGCCCTTCACGGTCTTCATGATGGCGGTGGTGCCGCTGGTGCGGTGGCTGGCGCCCCGGGCGGCGTTCTCGCGTGCCGAGCTGATCGTCGTCTTCGCGATGACCTTCGTCGGCGCCATCTTCCCCACCCTGTCGATGGTCGGGTTCATCCCCTCGATGCTCGCCACCCCCTACTATTTCGCGACGCCGGAGAACCAGTGGGCGAGCCTGCTGCTGCCCCACCTGCCGAAGTGGGCCTTCCCGCCCAACGAGGGCGGGGTGATGGAGTGGTTCTTCCAGGGGATGCCGGAGGGCGAGACCTTCCCATGGACGGTCTGGGTCCTGCCGCTGACATGGTGGACCATGGCGCTGGCGGGCCTGGCGACGGCGACCTTCTGCGGCACGGTGATCCTGCGGCGCCAGTGGGTCGAGCGCGAGCGCCTCGCGTTCCCGCTGGCCCAGGTGCCGCTCGCGATGGTCGAGCCGGGGAAGGGCAGGCTGCCGGCGTTCATGGGCAGCAAGGTCTTCTGGATCGGCGCCGGCCTCCCGCTGTTTGCCACGGCGTGGAACGTCATCAGCTTCTTCGACCCGACGTTCCCGACCTTCCCGCTCTTCCACGGCAGCCACTACGTGCCGATCGCCCCGGGGTTCCCCGGCATCCGGACGAAGGTGAACCTGCTGGTGATGGGGTTCGCGTACCTCACGCCGCTGGAGGTGCTCTTCAGCGTGTGGTTCTTCCACGTGGTGGCGATCGTGCAGGTGGGGACGATGAACCGGCTGGGACTGACGCTGCCGTGGGGGATCTGGAACGGGCTGTCGCCGATGACGGCGTGGCAGGACCAGGGTGCGTTCATCGTGTTCGTGGGGCTGAGCCTGTGGATGGCGCGGCGCCACCTGCGCAACGTGGCGCGGAAGGCCTGGGACCCGCGGTGGGACGGTGTGGACGACTCGACGGAGCCTGTGAGCTACCGCGCGGCCGTGGTCGGGCTGGCGGTGGGTGTGGTGCTGGTCGCGTCGTGGCTGCACCGGCTGGGCATGGGGTGGGGGACTCTGGTGGTGTATGGCCTGGGGTTCGTGGTGTCGTATCTGGGGATCACGAAGATCGTGGCGCAGTGCGGGCTGCCGTACGTGCGGAATCCCGTGCCGCCCCAGACATTCGCCGCATGCACGCTGGGGTCGATAGCCATCGGCCCGGCGGGGCTCATCGCCATGGCGGCCACATTCGCGATCTGGTGCGACAACAAGCCGATCCTGGCGACGACGATGATGCACAACCACCGCGTGGGCGACGAGCTGGGCCGTCGGGCGCGGGTGTTGCCGTGGGCGACGGCGCTCACGTGCATCGCCGCCTTCTCCCTCGCCCTCTACCTCACGCTCCGCATCTGCTATGCCAAGGGCGGCGCGACGACCGGCTGCTGGGAGATCCGCGGCGGCAACATCATGTTCTTCGACCGCTTCGTCCGCAAGATCCGCAACCCGGCGGGGCCGGACTGGTCGCGGCTGATGTACATGGGCATCGGCGCGGCGGTGATGCTCGTGTTGAGCTTCCTCAAGTATCGCTTCGCGTGGTGGCCGTTGCACCCGATTGGCTTCTGCATCGGCGGCGGCGAGGTGATCGCCAACTGCGCGTTCACCCTGTTCCTGACGTGGCTCATCAAGGCCATCATCCTGAAGGTTGGCGGGATCACACTTTTCCGCAAGTCACGGCCTTTCTTCCTCGGGCTCCTGCTCGGCTACGCCCTCGGCGTCGGCCTGTCGTTCGTCGTGGACGTCATCTGGTTCCCCTCTCACGGCCACATGATCCACCACTGGTGATCGTCCGTCGGGCGCGGCTGCTCAGGGCGTGCGCCCCGCTCCCATCGGCCCATCGTCCGCGTGGGAGTGCCAGGGAGCATCGCCGTTCTGGTGGGCCGGTCGGCACAAGCGCGTACACCGGGCATCTGGAGTACGCGTCTGGCGTGTGCCAGCAGCCGCGGGGTTGGCTGGCGTGCGTTTGGTGGGGATGCTGTTGAAGGAAGCGCTTGAGTGATGCGGACACCGTCCCGGCTTGCCCAGGCTGTATGCGACACGACGGTTGCGCACAGCCTCGACGCCTACCGGCCTGCGGCTCTCTCCGAACTGCCTCGGCCGTGTAGCTCTGTGCCGCGCCCTTTGCCACACACCAGGAAGCGGGTCCCTGTCGCGGCCTCCGTGGCCCACCCGGATGCTGCGGCGCCCCCGTGTCCCTCGGGCCACGGCAGGGGCAGCGGCCGCAGGGCAGAGGTGCGATATTGGCGTCGAGAAGGCCTGTGGACGATACTTGCGGACCTGTTTAGGTCCGCAATCATGCCTCTCACCACGACTGTGCGACGAGCTCGAGCCATCGCGCGTGGATGGGTGTCTTCGGCTTGGCTGCCGTCCGGTATGTCGCCAACCGAGCATGGTGTTCCACCTCGATGTAGCCGCGTCGCAGCAGCTTGTCCGCATGGCGGCTCAGCGCCGACTCCGACATGCTGAGTTCGCTGGTCAGGGTCGCCACATCCGCCGGGCCGCTGCGCAGCCGCCGTAGCAACTGGAGCCTGCGCGGGTGGGTGAACGCAGTGGCTGCCTCGAAGATCAGACCGTGGAGGACCTCCTCTTCGCCTCCCTTTGCGGCAGCCCCCTGCGGCTGGCATCCCGCCTTCTCGAGGGAGCCGCCAGGGTCACTGAGGGTGGCGTAGAGCCACGAGGCCAGGCCGCCGCTCAGGGTCCGGGCTCCGTATGCCGATGCAGGACGGCAGTAGCACCATGTGCCGGACCGCCGCCGGGTCAGCAGGCCTGTGAAGGCAAGGCGGCGAAGGTGTGTGCACACCAGTGCCATGGACATCCGCAACTCGCGAGCGAGACGGGTCGGCGCCAGCTCCTCCACGTGGCTGAGCTGCGAGAGGATCATCAGCCGCGTGGGACACGCCACTGCACGCGCGACCGCGACCGTGATTTCGTCCATGGCCGTTCCTCCATGGGGATAATTGCGGACCTAAACAGGTCCGCAATTATCCCCATGCAGGCGTCTCGTGTGAACAATTCAACGATCAGCACTGTAGACGAAAGCGAACAGGGAGTCATTTTTTCGGAGCTTCGCGCTGTCACCCGACTTAGGGCAAGAATGATCCTCCTGGGCTCTTGACAGCCGTGTATGCTGTGGGTGTCGAAGCCCGAAGGGCCGCAAGAACAATCGGCTACTTCCTCCGTGGAGCCAACGCGTTTGCCCCACAACGCACCCCGACCGCGGTCATGCGATTCATGATGGGCCTGTTGTTCACGACCTACGAACGCACCGTCGCCGACCGCGATGCGCGCCTTCGTGTGCGGCCTGCTGTTGCTCCCCGACGGCCGCCGCCTGCCACTGCGGCTGCGACAGAAGCGCCGAGGCAAAGGGACAGCCCACCCAGGTGGACCTCGCCGTGGACCTCATCGAGGAGACCGCGGGCCATCTCGGCGGCCACGAGGTCGTGGCCGTGGCCGACGCGTTCTTGTTCTGCAAGAAGGTCCTGCGTGCCGTGAGGGCCGCAGGATTCCACTACGTCATCGCGTGCAAAGGCAACACGGTCCTGCGGGACGGTGCGAAGCTCCAGACGCTGAGCAAGAGCATTCGGCTCACCGGCCAGTGCGTGACCCTCCCTTCGAGCAAGGGAGAGCGCTCGAAGAGATTCTCCGTGGCCCGAAGGCAATGCGACCTTCGATGCGGCGGCACCCAGACGGTGGTCTTCAGCCGTCTGTACCGCAAACGACGAGCCCGGCGGAAGTTCCTGGTCAGCGATCTCGACGACGCAACGACCGCCGAGATCGTGCGCCTGTGCGCCCGGCGATGGGAGATCGAGCTCTTCTTCCGCGACGCCAAGGTCTACCTGGGCCTCGACGACGCGGCACGGTCCGAGCCGCATTCTCAACCTGCTGCGTGAGGTGCGCTGCGCGCATG
>CAZDNN010000164.1:0-11601 GCA_964506385.1 uncultured Planctomycetota bacterium | reverse complement strand
CGTCCAGCGCCAGTCGGGCAAGCCAGCGCTCGGCCTCCAGGGCCTCCGCCGCATCGAGCGGCCCGTGAAGCCTGACAAGCCGAAGGCCGCGCCCTGCGACGTCCATCTCCTCGCCGGTGGAGTCCTGCGCGCGGCGGGCGTGAGCTTCGAGGCCGAGCGGTTCACCGTGCAGTGGGCACTTGGCGGCAAGCTCGTGCTGCCGCTGTCGGCCGTGCGGGCCGTGCGGCTGGGCAGAATGCCCGAGGCGAAGCGTCCTTCGCCCGCCGATGCTGTCCCGCCGAGCTTCGCCGCCGCGCTCGAGAGCGGTGAGGCGAAGCGCGACGAGCTGTTCGCCATCGTGGAGGGGAAGCTCCACGTGGTCCGCGGCGGCCTGGTCCGCATCACGGCCAAAGATGTCCATTTCCACTGGAACGACGCCGAGCGGAAGGTCGCCCGCACCAAGGTCTACGGCCTCGTGCTCGCCCAGCCGGGCGCGAAGCCCGACCTCGCGGGCTGGTGCCTCGTCAGCCTCAAGGACGGCTCGTCGCTGTGGGGCTCGGTGGCGGAACTCGACCGCGGCAAGCTCGTCCTGCGTCCCGCCGAGGGCGTGGAGGTCGCGCTGCCGTGGAATGCCGTGTGCCGGCTCGACGTGCGCAGCACGCGAATGGCCTTCCTGTCGGACCTCGACCCACTCGACGTGGTGCAGGAGGCGCTGGTGACCTACGCCGGGCCGTGGCGGCGGGACCTCAATGTCGTCGGCGGGCCGCTCGCGCTTGGCAAGACGGTGTACGAGAAGGGACTCGGCGTCCACGCCCGCTGCGAGCTGACCTACGGCCTCGACGGGCAGTACGACGCCTTCGCCGCCGTCATAGGCCTCGACGCCAGCGCCGAGGGCAAGGGTGACTGCGTCTTCCGCGTCGAAGCCGACGGTAAGCAGCTCTTCGAGAAGCGGATGCGCGGAGCCGACCGCCCCGTGCCCGTGCGCCTCAAGATCGCGCGGGCGCAGCGGCTCACCCTCGCGGTCGATTGCGGCGAGGACCTCGATCTCGCGGACCGCGCCAACTGGTGCGACGCCCGAGTCCTCAAGCAGGAGGACAGCAAGTGACGGCCCTCCGCCTGGCCCTGCTGGCGGCGTGCTGCGCGGTGGCCGCGTCGGCCGCGCCTCTGACCCCCGAGGAGCTGGCGCGGGTGAAGGCCGACGAGGCCGCGCGAGTCGCCGCCATCGAGAAGGTCTACGGCGCCGTCGTCGCCATCTACGGGCAGAACGTCGCCCGCGGCGGCGGCTCCGGCGTGCTCTTCCACCCCGACGGCTTCGCCCTGACCAACTTCCACGTCGTCCGCGCCGCAGGCCGCAAGGGCAAGGCCGGCCTCGCCGACGGCAAGCTCTATGACTGGGAGCTCTACGGCATCGACCCCGGCGGCGACCTCGCCGTCATCCGACTCAAGGCGCCTTCGCCCGCCGAAGCGGGCCTCGGCGCCCGCGAAGCGCGGGGCAAGAAGCCCTTCCCCGCCGCCCAGCTCGGCGACTCCAACGCCGTCCGCGTCGGCGACTGGGCCATGGCCATGGGCAATCCCTTCAACCTCGCCGAGGACCAGAAGCCCACCGTCACCCTCGGCATCGTGAGCGGCGTCGAGCGCTTCCAGCCCGGCCAGGGCGGCGGCAGGACGCTGGTCTACGGCAACTGCCTCCAAATCGACTCGTCCATCAACCCCGGCAACTCGGGCGGCCCGCTCTTCGACCTCGGCGGCCACGTCATCGGCATCAACGGACGCGGCTCCTTCGAGGAGCGGGGACGCGTCAACGTCGGCCTCGGCTACGCCGTCTCCGTCGAGCAGGCCAAGAACTTCCTGCCCGACCTGCTGGCCACCAAGGCATGCGAGCATGCCACCCTCGACGCCGTCTTCTATGAGAACGAGGGCAAGGTGCGCTGCAACGCCATCAACCAGGACGCCGCCATCGCCAGGCTCGGCATGCGCCTCAACGACGAGCTCATCGCCTTCGACGGCGTCCCCATCCGCACCACCAACCAGTTCCTCAATCTCATCAGCACCTACCCCGCCGGCTGGCCCGTCTCCGTCACCTTCCGGCGCGACGGCGAGGAGCGGACGGTGTGGCTCCGCCTCCGCAAGCTGCCCTACGCCCCGCAGCGCCGGCCTCGGCCGCAGCCGCGCATCCAGCCACGCATCGTCCCGCCCAGGAAGGACGACGAGAAGAAGCCCGAGGACAGCAAGGGCGAGGGCGGCAAGAAGGAGGAGCGGCCGCGGCCCACGGTCCGCCGCGCCCCTCGCCTGCCGCCGATGAAGCCGGGCGAGATCTCCAACAAGAAGCTCAACCGCGAGGCCTGCGCCTGGCTCGTGGGACGCTGGGCCGCCTCGCTGCGCAAGGGCCAGACCGCCGAAGCCGTGAAGGCGCTCGAATGGGAGGAGACGGTCCTCGAGGAGGGGGAAGTCGCAGGCCGTCAGCGGGTCGTCCTGGCGCTGGATGGACGCTTCCGCGTGGACGTGGTCGAGGGCTACGACGGCGCCCCGAAGGGCGCGGCCTGGGGCTTCGACGGCACGCGGGCCTGGCGGCAGGAGCCGGGCGAGGCCAAGCCGGTCGAGCCGAAGCCTGAGCCGCTCGAGAGCGCAGCCTGGCGCACCCTCGCCGCCCTGAGGGGCAAGGACCCGCTGAAGGCCTTCAAACAC
Source organism: uncultured Planctomycetota bacterium (assembly GCA_964506385.1). Lineage (GTDB taxonomy): Bacteria > Planctomycetota > PUPC01 > DSUN01 > DSUN01 > CAZDNN01. The sequence goes on along the minus strand of CAZDNN010000164.1, from coordinate 8,937 downwards.
GTCGAGCTCGAGGGCGGCGACCGCGCCCAGGGCCAGCGCGCCTTCCGCGTGCGCTTCGAGACAAAGGCAGGCCACAAGTACCTGCTCTGGTTCAGCCTCTTCGGCCCCGATGGCGCCCTCGAGCCGCGCCTGCTCAAGGCGGCGCACGAAGGCCACAGGGAGCACGGCGGGGGGATCACGCTCGCCGACTACCGACCCGTCGGCGGCCTCCTTGTGCCCCATCGTAGGCGCTCGGTCTCTGGCCTTGACGAGCGTGTTGCCCGTGAGTTCGTCGCCGCGTCGATCCGCTGCCTCGACGCCGTGCCGGAGGCGAAGCTCCAACCCCCAGTGGCTGCGAAGGAGTGAGGGGATGATGCGACGCACCGTCGCTGCCGCGCTCGCGGCCGTCTCGGCTGCCCTCTGCCTGGGCGCAGGGGACGAGGCGGGCCTGCGCGCGACGATCGCCCGCGCCCAGGCGCGCTGCGTCCGCATCTACGGCGGCGGCGCGGGCCGCGAGCACGGCTATGCCACGGGGATCATCGTCTCCCCCGACGGCCTCATCCTGACGGCGCAGGGCATCTACCTGAGCGAGGGGCGCCTGCGGGTCGTCCTGCCCGACGGCAGCCAGAAGGAGGCCGAGGTCGTGCGGCGGAGCGAGGAGCTCCAGGCCGCGCTGCTGAGGGTCGATGCGAAGACGCCGCAGTACTTCGAGCTCAGCGACCGCAGCCCCGTCGAGCAGGGTGACTGGGTGGTCGCGGTGAGCAACGTCTTCAACGTCGCGGCGGCCGACGAGCCGCTGTCGGCGACACTCGGCATCGTGTCGCTCCGCGCCGAGACGGAGGCCCGCCACCGCACGCAGGACGTGCCCTACGCCGGCGAGATGCTCCTCATCGACGCCATCACCAGCAACCCCGGCGCCCCTGGCGGCGCTCTGTGCACCCTCGACGGCAGGCTCGCGGGGATGGTCGGCAAGCTCTTCCACAGCGCAAGCACCGGCACGCGGATCAACTACGCCGTGCCCGTCGAGCTGCTCAAGCCCTTCGTCGAGGGGCGGGAGGCCCCCGAGGCCATCGCTCCCCCGGCCGCGAAGCCCAAGGGAGCCGCCTATGTGGGCATCCGCCTGTTCACCCTCAGCGGCAAGCGGGCGCCGGCCTACGTCGATCGCGTCACGACCGACTCGCCTGCGAAGGCGGCGGGCATCCGCAAGGACGACCTGATCCTCGCCGTCGCGGGCACCGTGGTCCGCAACTGCCGCGAGTACGAGGAGACGCTCAAGGAGCTCGAGCCAGGGAAGCCCGTCGTCTTCCTGCTCAAGCGCAAGAACACGATCCTGCACGCGAGGGTGACCCCGACCGCCATGGCGGAGCGTGAGAAGCGATGACCGAGATGAGGACACGACGGCCGGCCGGCTCCATCGCCGCGGGCCTCGCCATCGGCCTGCTGTCGGCCGCGTCGGCACGCGCCGGGGAGATGGACCTTCGGAGCCGCCAGCTCGCGGCGAAGGCGTTCCGCGCCGCGGTGGAGCGGGTGCTGCCGTCGATGGTCACGATCGAGACCCACGGCGGCGTGGCCAAGCCGACGCCGCGGCCGGCTCCCGGCCCGCGCCGCCGCCGGCGACGCCGTATTGGCCCCGTCGCCAAGCCTGGCGAAGGGCCTACGACGGGGCTCATCGTCTCGCCCGACGGCCACATCCTCACCAGCACGTTCAACTTCATGCACAAGCCGCCCGTCATCACGGTCACGCTCCACGACGGCTCGCCGTACGTGGCGAGGCTGTTGGGCCGCGACGACACCCGCAAGCTCTGCCTGCTGAAGATCGACGGGGTGAAGGGCCTGCCGGTGCCGGCCCAGGCGCCGCGCGGCGCGCTGAAGGTGGGGCAGTGGGCGATCTCGGCGGGGGTCGGCTACGGCGGCGGCGAGCCGGCCCTGTCGGCGGGCATCGTCAGCGCCCTGTCGCGCATCTTCGGCAAGGCGGTGCAGACCGACGCGAACATCTCGCCAGCGAACTACGGCGGGCCGCTGCTCGACATCGAGGGCCGCGTCATCGGCATCTGTGTGCCCCTCTCCCCCCGCGAGCAGGGCCCGGCCGGCGGCGTGGCCTGGTATGACTCCGGCATCGGCTTCGCCATCCCCCTCGACGGCCTCGGCCCCATCCTCGAGCAGATGAAGGCCGGCAAGATCATGCAGCCCGGCAAGCTCGGCATTCTGCCCGCGCCGCAGACGCCGAAGGGTGGCGGCGTCGAGGTCCGCAGCGTGCAGAAGGGCTCCGGCGCCGAGAAGGCGGGCATCCAGGCCAAGGACATCATCGTCTCCGTGGACGGCCAGCCGGTCGCCGACATCCTGGCCCTGCGCAAGCTGCTCGGCCAGCACATCGCGGGCGACACAGTGAGCGTCAAGGTCAGGCGCGGCGACGACGAGCTCGCCCTCCCCGTCACCCTGGCGGCCGTCGCCGCCCAGCCCCCGCGCTGAGGCCACTGGCTTCTGAGCCGATTCAGGGGGCGAAGGGCGGCTCGGCAGGAGCCTCGCCCTCCCATTGGAGGGATCCGCAACAGGAACTATTCAGGACGCGCACGCGGCGCCGGGCGGAGGGTAACGCCCTGGAGGTTCATCAGGCCAGTGCCGGGGTTGAGCTTCCGGCAGCGGACCTCGAGCACGTAGTGGCCGGGGCGCGGGAGGGTGACGGCCCCGACCGTGTCGGTGACGAACTGCGTCCACCCCCCTGTGTCGCGGACCGTGCCCTGGAGCTCCTGGTCAGCAATGCTCAGGACGTAGAGGTTGCCCGCGCACACCGTCTCGGCGGCGAGAGCCACATCCACCTCGTACGTGCCGGCCGCCGCGGCCGTCACGCGCCACGACACGTAGTCCTGCGGGGAGAGCCAGAAGCCGATGTTGTCCTTCCCCTCGCCCTTCTCGTATCGGGCGTTTCGGCCGTGGACATAGGCGTCGGCGGCGCGGAGGACGATGGGCTTGCGCGGCGGCGCAGGCGGCCTGTGTGCGGAGGGAGCCACGGCGGTGACGGGCAGTGAGGCCGCGGGCCCCTCGGGCCGCCGGCGCAGGGCGACAAGGAGGACGGTGGCGATGACGGCGCACAGGCCGATGGCTGCTGCCGAGAGGATGACGGTGCGCCGCTGCTGCTGGCGCGCCGCCTCGGCGCGCTCGGCGAACGTGGGGCGGCGCGGCGCCTCCTCCGGCTCCCGCCGCGCTGGACGGGCATCGCGCTCGGCGGCCTGGGTGCGGCGTGCCGCCGCGACCCGCGTGAAGGCAGCTCTGATGCGCCCCAGCGCCTCGACGACCTCCTCGGCGCTCTGGTACCGCGCGTCGGGCTCGCGCGACAGCAGGCGATGGACGAGGCGGCAGAGGGCCACCGGCGCCGTGCGGAGCACGCCGCTGAGCGCAGGGACGTCGTCTCGGGCGTAGCGCAGCGCCGTCTCCTCGGGGCTGCCGTCGGCGAAGGGCGGGTGGCCGGCCAGGAGGTGGTAGAAGAGGCCGCCGAGCTGGTAGAGGTCGCTCCGCTCGTCGAGCGGGCGTGCACGGGCCGCCTCGGGGGGATAGTAGAGAGGCGCCTCGACCGCGCCGGCGCGCACCACCGTCTCGAGGCTGCCGGCGACGGGGCGGGCGAGGCCGAAGTCGATCAGCTTGGCGTCGCCGTCGGCCGTGAGCAGGACGTTGGAGGGCTGGAGCCCGCAGTGCAGGTAGCCTGCGGCGTGGACGGCGGCGAGGGCCTCTGCGATCTGGGCGAAGAGGGACAGCGCCCGGTCGGGCGGGATGCGCTCGTCGCGGGCCAGCGCCTCGGCCAGGCTCTCGCCCTCGACGAGCTCGATGACGATGAAGTGGCGGCCCGACTCGCAGCCCCACCCGGCCACGGCGGCCACCCGCGGATGGCTCACGGCCGCCGCTGCGGCGGCCTCGGCCTCGAAGCCGACTACCGCCACGTCACTGCCGCTCAGCGCCTCGGCCAGCACCTTGAGCGCGACCTCGCGGCCCGTTGACCGCTGCCGCGCCCTGTAGATCGCGTGGACCGGGCCGCCGGCAAGGCGCTCGAGCACGTCGAAATCGCCCAGCGCGCACCCCACGAGCGGGTCGGCGCCGGGGGCCGTCCCGCCGTCGGGCGCGGTGGGCGAGCGGTCGTGCTGGTCATCATCGGTCGGCATGTCAGGCGACCACATGTCCCTGGCTTGCGCCGCCCCCCACTGACGCCGTGCCTCACATCAGCACGGGCCGAGGGGGGGAAGCAGCATGGCGGCTTGCTCTACGAGACGGCCTCCGCCTGATCAGCGGGCGCGGACGTCGAAGCAGTAGAGATGGGTGTCGTAGCGCAGGTAGAGTCGCCCGCCAATCACCACGGGGTGCGCCCAGCTCGGACCGCTGCCCTTGACCTCGACGCGGCCCGTGATCTCCAGCCCGTCGGGCGAGCAGGTGGCCAGCGCCGCCCTCCCCTTGCTCTCGCTGAACAGATAGAGCATCCCGTCCGCCCAGCACACCGACCCCTTCCCGACGGCGCGCTCGTACCATTTCCGAGCGCCCGTCTTCAGCTCCAGGCAGGCCCAGCCGCCGCCGTGGTTGCCGTAGACGTGGCCCTCGTGGATGATGTAGCCGCCGTGATGGCAGTTCATGTCGCGGGTCGTGTAGACCTCGTCGGCTTGCACCCGCCCGCCCACCGAGCGCATCGTCAGGCAGATCCCGCCCGTGCCGTAGCCGTTCGCCCAGAAGACGTAGGCGCCGTCCACCACAGGCGTCGGGCAGTTCGCCGTGTTCCCCGAGCACCAGGGGTTCGACCACTGGAGGCCGCCGTCCACCGCGTCCACGCACACGATGCCGGCCCGCGTGCCCGTGAGCACCAGGTCCCTGCCTCCGAAAGACGCGATGATGCACGAGCTGTATCCGGCGCCGGCCGTGAATCTCGTGCTCTGCCATCGCTTCGTGCCGGTGTTCTTCTCGAGGGCGAGGATGCAGCCCTGCTGGCCGCCGGGCTTCACGATGGCCATATCCTTGTAGATCAGCACGGACTCGGCGTATCCCCAGTCGGGGGCGCGGCCGCCGAAGTCGCGCATGTGCGACGCCCAGACCTCCTTGCCGTTGGCGGCGTCGCAGCAGAGGATGCGGCCGCTGCCCGAGATGAGATAGAGCTTGCCCCTGTCGATCGTCGGCGTGGCCCGCGACCCGGGCGGGTCACCTCTGAAGGCATTGTCCACCGCGACCTTCCACTCCAGCTTGCCGTCGAGGTCGAAGGCGAAGAGCACCAGCTTCCCGTCCACGTCGCCCGTCGTGTAGACGCGGCCCCCGGCGACAGCCACGCTGGAGAAGCCGCCGCCGATCGCGTCCGCCGTCCACAGCAGGGCCGGCCCGCCGTGCGGCCAGGCCCGCAGCAGATTCGTGTCCGGGGACTTTCCGTCGCGGTTCGGCCCCCGCCAGCCTGGCCACTCGGCCTGGCCTGCGACGGCCACGCTCGCGGCACAGAGCGCGACCAGAACCCCTCGGGCTCCCGTCATGTCCGGCTCCTATTGGCACAGAGGCGTTGCACCCGACGCCCCGTTCCGCCATAGTATGATAGCCCGAAACCCACGGGATCGCAACGTCAGGGATACCAGGGGGACAACGATGCAGATGCACGCGCTTGTGGTCTTCACACTCGCCGTCGGCTGCGCGGCTGCCTCGGCGCGGGGAGTGGTGTGGGTCGAGGCTGAGCGGTTCGACGACCGCGGCGGCTGGACGGCGGATGCGCAATTCATCGACCAGATGGGCTCGCCCTACCTGCTGGCCATCGGCCTCGGCAGGCCGGTCAAGGACGCGGTGACCGCCGTCGCGGTGCCCAGGCCCGGCCGCTACCGCCTGTGGGCGCGGGCCAAGGACTGGGCGCCCGAGCACCACCCCGGCCGCTTCCAGATCCTCGTCAATGCCACGCCCGCGGCCGCGACCTTCGGCGTGAGCGGGAAGAAGGGCTGGCTCTGGGAGGACGGCGGCGTGCACGAGCTCGCTGGGAAGGTCGAGCTCCGCCTCCGCGACCTCACGGGCTACTACGGCCGCTGCGACGCCATGCTCCTGACCGACGACCTGGACTGGACGCCGCCTGCTGACGTGGACGCCATCGCCAAGCTCCGCGAGCGCCACGGCGGCGTGAGCCGGCAGGTGAGGACGGCCGGCGAGTCCGACGTCGTCGTGATCGGCGGCGGCCTGGCAGGCTGCACGGCCGCAGTCGCCGCCGCACGGAACGGCGCCCGCGTGGCCCTCATTCAGAATCGGCCCATCCTCGGCGGCAACGCGAGCACGGAGATCCTCGTCCCCCCAGTCGGCGTCTGGCCACACGGCATGCACCGCATCGAGGACCTCGACCCCCGCGAGACCGGCCTCGTCGAGGAGTACCGCACCGAGGGCAACCAGCGCGTCGCCGAGGGCCAATACTACTCGAAGCGCCTCCTCCGCTTCGTCACCCAGGAGCCCACACTAGACCTCCACCTCAACACCCACGCCACCGGCGTCGAGATGAAGGACAAGCAGACGATCGCCGCGGTCCTCGCCGTCGACGTGAACACTGGGCAGCGGCTGCGCTTCCCCGCCGCCATCGTCATCGACTGCACCGGCGATGCGGTCGTCGGCACCGCCGCCGGCGCCGAGTTCCGCCACGGCAAGGAGCCCAAGTCCATGTACAACGAGCCCTGGGCGCCCGAGAAGCCCAGCAGGCATACCATGGGCAACGGCCTCAAGTACTATCCCCGCGACGCCGGCAGGCCCGTGGCCTTCGAGGCGCCGCCCTGGGCGATGAAGTTCCCCACGTGCGGCGACTTCGCCCCAGGCCGCCACCCCCACATCCCCAGGGGCGTCGCCATCGGCTACCAGTGGATGATCGAGCTCGGCGGACTCCGCGACACCGTCGCCGACGCCGAGGAAATCCGCGACGATCTCTTTCGCCTCATCTACGGCATCTGGGACCACACCAAGAACCACTGCCCCAAGCTCCGCGACCAGGCCGCCACCCTCGAGCTCGGGTGGGTCAGCTACGTCGCCGGCAAGCGCGAGAACCGACGCCTCATCGGCGACCTCGTCCTCACCCAGAACCACATCATCGAGCAGAAGCTCTTCCCCGACCGCGTGGCCTACGGCGGCTGGTCGATGGACGACCACCACTCCGAGGGCTTCTTCCACCGGGGCGCCGCCGTCCGCATCCCCAACCGCAACCAGTACAAGGGGCACCCCTACTCCATCCCCTATCGCAGCCTCTACTCACGGAACATCGCGAACCTGATGATGGCCGGCCGCGATATCTCCGCCAGCCACCTCGCCTTGTCGAACACCCGCGTCATGCTCACCTGCGCCGTCATGGGCCACGCCGCCGGCACCGCCGCCGGCCTCTGCATCCAGCGCCAGACCACCCCGCGCGGCATCTACGAGCACCATCTCGAGACCCTCCAGCAGCGCCTCCTCAAGGAGGGCGCCCACATCATCGCCCTGCCCAACCGCGACCCCCGCGACCTCGCCCGACAGGCGAAGGTAATGGCATCCAGCGCGAGCTCCAGCGCGGCGAAGGCCATTGACGGCTACGCCCGCGCCGCCCAGGGCGACGCCCACGCCTGGGAGCCTGCGACCGACGACAAGGCCCCCTGGCTCGAGCTCGCCTGGGACAAGCCCCAGGCGCTCAACGTCGTCCACGTCACCTTCCTGACGAAGCAGCACGCCCCGCCGCGATTCGAGATCGCCGCCTGGCAGGACGGCGAGTGGAAGACCCTGGCGAATGTGGACGTGGGCCGCTTCCGCCGCCACGTCGTCGGCCTCGACCGCGTGACGACCCAGAAGCTGCGGGTGGTCCTCCTCGGCGGGACCGGGCGGATGGGCATCAACGAGATCCGCGTCTACGACGAGCCACAGGAGGTCGTCGAGGCCGCCCGCCGAGTCGCCCGCACAATGCGGCTGCCCGACGAGCCGCCTGACCTGCCCTTCGGCCCCGCCGTCCCGGGGCGCAAGCTCCCCGGCATCGTCGTCGAGCACACCCAGGCCGCTCTCCGAGGCGCCTGGACCCACTCCACCTACACCGCGCCCTACGTCGGCGACGGCTACATCCACGACGGCGACGCCGCCAAGGGCGCCCGCAGTGTCACCTTCACGGCCACCGTACCCAGGGCCGGCCGCTACGAGCTCCGCATCGCATACACCCCCTACCAGAACCGCGCCTCCAACGTCCCCGTCACCATCGAGGCCCCCGACGGCACGAGGACCCTGCGCGTCAACCAGCGCGAGAAGCCGCCCATCGACGGCCTCCTCCTCCCCCTTGGCACCCTCGACCTCGCCGCTGGCGCCACCGTCCGCGTCACCATCTCCAACGCCGGCACCGACGGCTACGTCATCGCCGACGCCATCCAGCTCCTGCCCGAGTAGGCCGGCGGGCCAACCTTCCCTTACGTCGATTTGGGCATCGATCGGCCGGGGGTGGCCGCCGTAAGTGGCTTGCACGTATCGCCTCATATGTCACGGCCCCCTGCCCTCGGCGTCCGCGTCCCACCGGGCGCTGGGGTCGGCGTTGAGGTGGCCGAAGTCGCCGATGTCGGTCATTCGCCAGTCTCCTTGGCGCCGCCGCCGGGCAGCCTGTCGAGGAGGCGTTTGCCGAAGGCCTGGGCCGAGTCGATCCAGCCGCGCAGGCGCTGGGCGGGCTCGGAGTCCTTCGCCGTCTCGTAGAGGTAGCGGAGCAGGACGTCGCGGAGGAAGGCGGGGTCGTGGAGGAGTGGCTCCGTCTGGCCTTTCTGGTCGCGGAGCTGGCGTGCGCGGTCGGCGGCGACGGCCGCCGAGCCCCGCACCGCCTCGGGCAGGGAGTCAGGGCCAGTCTTCGCGGCCTGGTCGGCGGCGAGGGCGAGGGCGGTGAAGTTTGCCGAGAGCGCTGCCGCGCGTGCGCCGCGGTAGGCTCTCGCCTTCAGGCCCCCGAGCATCCTGGCGAGCCGGCGCTCCTCCTCGGCGAGGTCAGCAAGCCGCCGC
>CAZDNN010000163.1:3763-11620 GCA_964506385.1 uncultured Planctomycetota bacterium | reverse complement strand
CCAGGCCACACGCACGCTCTCGTCGCCTGGGCGCGGGGTGGCTGGGACGTAGCACGAAGGTGACCCTACCAGAATGTCGTCACCCCGCTGACAACGCAACCGCCTCGATTGCCGGCCGGGGCGCCTTGACTCCCCGCGCGAGGCCGCGCTATGATCGCCGGCAGAAAAGCTCTCTCTTCCGACGGACGCATGTGTTCCCGGAGAGTGCATGACAATGACGACGAGACTCCTGCTTGCAGCCGCTGCAATGGCCGTTGCCATCGGCGTCGCCATGGCCGGCGAGGCCGAGCCGCCCCTCGACAAGCCGGGCCTCCCCGCACCGACCATCGAGGAGATGGACAAGCCAGGCAAGGCCCCCGCGCCAGAGCCGCCGGCGCTCACCGACGAGGAGCTGGGCACCGAGCCGCCCAAGGAGGGCGAGGCGCCGAAGCCCAAGGGCTTCAACCCCTTCCGCCGCCGGGGCACCAAGCCCAAGTACGCCGTGCCCGCCCGCATCACCTACTCCGACGGCAAGGTGCTCGAAGGCTGGGTGTGGCGGCGGGCCAACGCGCCCATCCGCGTCTTTGACCGCAAGCGCAAAGCCCACGAGGACTACTTCCTCGGCGATCTCGCCCGCATCGACGTGAAGCCCGAGACCGAGAAGTTCGAGCGCGACTGGCGGTGGAAGAACCAGGGCTCAAGCGAAAAGGTGTTCCTCGACATCGGCTACTTCTGGAACCAATACGTCACCACCGTCAAGACCCGCGACGGCGAGAGCGCGTCGGGCGATTGCTCCGGGCAGTTTTACATCCTGCTGCTCGACGGGAAGAAGGACAAGTGGTACCTCTACAAGCGCCAGAGCGGCCGCGACGTCGAGAAGAAGAAGCGCGAGGACCTCACACCGCTCGTCTACGTCAAGTCCGTCGCCTTCACGGACGACTTCCTCAAGAAGCTCGAAGAGAAGAAGGCTGAAGCGAAGGGGTCCACGGGCAAGGAGTAGGCACGACTCCCTCTCCCAAAGGGGAGAGGGAACCCGAGATGGAGCGGAGCCAACAGCCGATGAAGATCGCGTATTTCGACCCCTTCTCGGGCGCGAGCGGGGACATGATTCTAGGGGCGCTGGTCGATGCTGGGGCGTCGAGCCGCACGCTGCGGGCCGAGCTGCGCAAGCTGGGCCTCGACGGTTTCTCCATCAGCGCCCGACGGGTCGAGCGCTCCGGCATCGGGGCGATGAAGGTCACCGTCAAGACCAGGCCCCGCGACGGCGGCCACGGCCACCATCGCCATCTGCCCGACATCCTCGACATCATCGCCGCCGCCGACCTGCCCGACGGCGACAAGGCGAAGGCCAGCGCCGTCTTCCGCCGCCTCGCCGAGGCCGAGGCGCGGGTCCACGGCTGCTCCATCGAGGAGATCCATTTCCACGAGGTCGGCGCCGTCGATGCGATCGTGGACATCGTGGGCGCGGCCATCGCCCTGCGCCTGCTCGGCATCGAGCGGGTCGTCTGCGGCCCCCTGCGGACGGGCACGGGGTTCGTCGAGTGCGCCCACGGCCGCCTCCCGCTCCCTGCGCCAGCGACGGCCGAGCTGCTCCAGGGGGTGCCCTCCATCGGCACGGACGTCGCGGGCGAGCTGACCACGCCCACTGGCGCCGCGCTGCTCACCACCCTCGCCGATGCCTTCGGCCCGAGGCCGCCCATGGCCGTTGAGGCCGTCGGCTACGGCGCCGGCGACGCCAGACGCGAGGTTCCGCCGAACCTCTTGCGCGTCTTTGTCGGCGAGGCCATAGCCGAGGCCGAGGCGAGCGACGAGGCCGACCAGGTGGTCGTCCTCGAGGCCAACCTCGACGACCTGTCGCCCGAGATCGCAGGGCACGTGATGGAGCGGCTCTTCGACGCCGGCGTCCTCGACGCCTTCCTCACGCCCATCCAGATGAAGAAGTGCCGTCCCGCCTTCCTGCTCACCGTGCTCGTCGATCCCGTGGCCTCGGCGGCCACCGAGGAGCTGATCCTCACCGAGACCACCACCTTCGGCGTCCGCCGCACCCTCGCGTCCCGCCGCAAGCTCCGCCGCGAGTGGGCCAAGGTCGCGACGCCTCACGGCGCGGTCCGCATCAAGCTCGGCTACCTGGGCGACCGCCTCGTCCAGGCCGCGCCCGAGTATGAGGACTGCCGCGCCATCGCCAACCGCCGCGGCCTCCCCCTCAAGACCATCTACCAGGCCGCCCTCGATGCCTTCCGACACCGCTGAGCCCGACGCCAGGCCGATGCACGGCTTCCTTCGCATCCTCTGGCGCATCATCCTCACGGGACATGCCGCGGCGGCCGCTGGCTGGATGTGGATGATGCCCGGCGGCTTCCCCATCGGCCACGCCCGCTGGTGGGCCAACCGCGCGCTGCCGCTGCTCGTCATCGTCGCGTGCGTCGTTGGGGCCTGGGCTGGCTGGCGGCGGAAGGACGTGCTGCTGCGGCACTTCGCGCTGGGCGTCCCCATCGCGTGGCTGGCGGCGGCGGTGGCGGGACGGATCGTCTTCCCGATCAGCGCGCGGTGGGTCTGGCTGGCGCCGCTGGGCGTCGCCGTGGTGCTGGGCGCGCTGGCGGGGTGGGCGTGGCTCGGCGCGCGGTTCTGCCTTGTCTCCGGTGGCCCGGTCATTGCGGCCGCGGTCGTGGTCGGTGTTGCGGTCCCGTTGACGCAGCTCGCGCCCGCGCCCTCGACCCGCCCGCTCGACGAGGCGTCGGGGGTGGTGCCCTCCAGGCACGGTCGCGACGTTGCCGAGCCGTCCGTGGATCTCGCGTCGTGGCTTCGCGTCTACCCTGCCGACGGCATGGTGAGAGCGCGATGCGGCGAGATATGGATCGACGTACACCCCATGCTGCGCTTCTGGAGCCGTTCGCCGGACCGCTGCTGGACGATCTTCGCGCCCCGCAGGTTCCTGCGCGACGCTCCGCCGCGGGCCGTGTTCGTGACCGAGCAGGACGGCGGCGTGTTCGCCACGTGCGATGGGTCGGACCTGTGGGTCGAGGCGAGAGACGGGGCGGCGACTGTCGTGGCGCATCGGCGTCTGGAGGATCGCGTCTACTCCCACCTCAACACCTTCTGCCAGATCGACGTGGAGGGCGCCCGCAAGCTGGCGCTGGCCTTCTCGCCCGTGCCCGACGTGCCGATCGAGGTGAGGCGGGCCGACTACCCTGTGGGGCGGCCTGCGCGGTTCGCCTACTTCACCGAGGACAGGCTGTTCCACGTGGTCGAGGCGAGCAGCGGGGAGAAGGGGCCGTTTCGCGTGCTGGCGGCGGGGCCGCTGCGGCGGGGCTGGTCGCTCGTCATCACGCTCCTCGACGCGGGCGAGCCGGTGTGCCGCATCGTGCTCGACGACTGGGCGGCGCAGGCGAGTACGGCGCTCTCGCCGACCGCCGGCTGGGGCGTGCCGCAGAACGCCATCGAGTTCGGCCTCGGCGAGGGTGGCGACGCGAGCATCTACATCACCCTCGCCGCCACGTCGGTCGGCCGCGGGTGGGACAGCGTGGGGCACGCGGCGGGTGTCTACCGGAATCGCATGCGGATCGAGCCCATTCCGCCGCCGGAGACCGGCGGCGACGCCCAATCCCAGATGCGATATGCCAGATGAGGAGATGCGGCATGCGGCGCCTCATGGGACTCGCTCTGTTCCTGCTCGTCGTTGCGTCCCACTTGACGGCGGGGGAAGGCGGATCGCCCTATCCGCCCAGCCCGGTGATAGCAGGCATCACCTGGCACTGGGACACCCATCGGAAGGCAGCGCCGGGCAGCGATCTGTGGCCGGTGACGTGGGGGGCCGACGGCCACGTCTACACGGCCTGGGGCGACGGCGGCGGGTTCGGCGGGACCAACTCCGATGGCCGCTCGAGCATGGGCTTCGCACGCATCGAGGGGCCGCCTGAGCGCTTCAAGGGCGTCAACATCAACGGCGGCAAGAACCCCCTCCACCCCGCCTCGTTCCCCAAGAGGGGCAAGACCGGCGGCATCCTGGCCGTGGGCACGCGGCTCTATGCCAGGCTCAATCTCCAGAATGGCAAATGGCCGAACGTGGACCACTCGCTCGCCTGGTCCGACGATGGCGGCGCCACCTGGAAGCAGACCGACTGGGTGTTCCCGAGGGGAGAGGGCAGCTTCAAGCCGTCGCGGTTCCTCAACTTCGGCCGCGGCTATGGCGGCGTGCCGAAGCACCTGGCGGGCTACGTCTATCTCTACGGCTTCAAGCAGCAGCGCGGCGGCTGGGGCAGCGACGGCAGCACCTACCTGGGCCGCGTGGCCGTCGCCAGGATGCTCGACCGGGCGGCCTACGAGTTCTTCGCGGGCCTGTCCGACGGCAGGCCCGTCTGGTCGCCGGACGTTGCGCGCCTGCGGCCCGTCTTCACCGACCCCCGCGGCGCCACGCCGGGCACGGTGGCCTACGTGCCTGCCCTCAAGCGCTACCTGTTGACCAGCTTCCACACCGGCCCGGCGCAGCTCGGGGTCTTTGACGCCCCCGAGCCCTGGGGGCCGTGGACCACCGTGGCTTACGACGAGCACTGGGGCGGGATGGGCGCGGAGGGCCACGGCCTCAACTGCGACTTCCCCGCCAAGTGGATGAGCGCCGACGGCCTCACCCTCTGGTGCGTCTTCAGCGTCTACGGCCCCGGCGCGAAGCGGGGCGCCAAGGCCCACGACTGCTTCAACCTCGTCAAGGCCACCCTCACCCTCAAGCCCATGCGCTGAGCGTGGAGCCCCTCCTCGCCGGGGGCAGCGGAAGGCCGGCAGATCCCACACTTCCGAAAGTGTGCAATCGCTGTCCTGGTGGCTCGAGGAAGCCGCGTTGCGGAGAGCAAGGGCGGTCAGTATACTCGGGCGGACGGCCGGACGAGCGGCCGTCGCGTCGCTTCCTCACGGTCTTCCGAGGCCCGGCGATGAAACTGATAGTCGCGCTGATTGCTCTGCTCGCCGGCGTCGTGTTGGCCGGCGAGCCCCCCACGGAGAAGGCCGTGGAGCCTGTCTGCATCAGCGGCATCTACCCACATCTCGCCGTCTTCAACGGCCGATACGACCCGAAGACCGACACCTGGAAGGGCACGGGCGGCGAGTGCGGCATCGGAGCCGTGGTGCCCTGGGCGGGCAAGCTCTGGGTGATGACCTACCCGCAACACGATACCCGCGGCGGACCCGACAAGCTCTGGACCATCGACAAAGACCTCAGGCAGGAGATGCGCCCCGAGAGCGTCGGCGGCACCCACGCGGGCCGCATGATCCACCGCGAGAGCAACCAGCTCATCATCGGCCCCTACTTCGTCGATGCGAACGGCAACGTGCGCGCCGCCAACGTCAAGACGGAGCTGATTGGCCGCATCACCGCCATCGCTCGCCACCTCACGGACCCAGCCAACCTCGTCTACGTGTTCGACATGGAGGGCGCCATCTACGAGGTCAACGTCCACACCCTCGCCGTGACGAAGCTCTTCGTCAAGCCCGTCCCCGGCTGGCACGGCAAGGGCGGCTACACGGGGCAGGGCCGCTTCATCATCGCGAACAACGGCGAGCGTGGCTACGGCGGCGTGGCCAAGCACTTCCAGGTCGGCGGCCCGCCCAATGGCCCCGACGAGTGTGGCTGTTTGGCCGAGTGGGACGGCGCGACGTGGCGCATCGTCGAGCGGCGGCAGTTCCTCGACGTCACCGGCCCCGGCGGCCTGCGCGGCAATCCCGACGACGAGGCGCCAGTGTGGAGCATCGGCTGGGACCGCCGCTCGTGCATCCTCAAGCTCCTCGACGGCGGGCAATGGACCACCTTCCGCCTGCCGAAGGCCAGCCACACCTTCGACCCGCGCCACGGCTGGTACACCGAGTGGCCCCGCATCCGCGAGGTCGGCGGCGGGCGGTGGCTCATCTGCCTCCACGGGATGTTCTACGACTTCCCCCCGACCTTCCGCACGGGGCACACGGGCGGCATCCGCGCCGTCGCGAGCCACCTGCGCTACATCCCCGACTTCTGCGATTGGGGCGGGAAGCTCGTCCTCGCCGCGGACGACGCCTCGATCTTCGGCAACCCCTTCTGCGCCAGGGCGCAGAGCAACCTGTGGTTCGGCACGGTCGACGACCTCAAGCGCTTCGGCCCACGGGCCGGCTGGGGCGGGCCGTGGGTCGGCGATGCCGTGAAGGCCGGCGAGCCATCCGACCCGATCCTCGTCGGCGGCTTCGAGAGGCGCTGCCTGCACCTCTCGACGAAAGCCGGCCGCCGCGCCGCTGCCGGCGGCGCGATGCGCACGAGCGACAGGTTCGCCATCGACAGCCTGCCCGCTGAGCTGGCCGCCCTCCCGCGCGTCACCATCGCCCGCGGCGACTACCACGAGCCCGCGCCCGGCTACGCCTTCACCGTCAGCCAGCCCGTCACGGTCTACCTCGCCATGGACGAGCGCGGCAAGCCCGACCCCGGCGAAGGCTGGCGGAAGACGCCCCTGCGACTGGCCTGGGGCGGCAAGTACCGCGACGTGGTCTTCACAAGGGACTTCGCGAAGGGCCGCATCGCGATCCCCGGCAGGCAGGATACCCACGGCGGCACAGGCCACTACGCCGTGCCCAACCTCGCCTTCCTCAGGCCCGCCGGCGATGCCAGCACGCTCAAGGTCGCCGGCCTGCCGGCGAAGCTGGGCGGGAAGATCGTCGTACCGACCGCTCAGCCGGCTCCCGCGCCGAAGGCTGCTGCTGCGAGCTTCACCGTCGAGATCGACCCCCACGGCTCGGGCAAGTGGTCGCCCTACAAGACCTTCGCCGTCCCCGCCAGCGGCTACGCCTATCATCTCTTGCCGCCGGACCTGAAGGCCGAATGGCTCCGCCTCCGCGCCGACCGCGACGGCACGGCCACGGCCTATCTGCACTGCGCATCGCCGCGTGCGGCAGCCGCGGATGACGCCGCGATCTTCGCCGGCCTCGCCAAGGCGAGCGCTCCGGCGGGCATGTGCGCCGGCCTCGTCCGCCCCGCCACGCACAACACCCGCCTCCAGTTCCTCGACAACGACGGCGGCTACTGGGAGGTGGACGAGACGATGGCCTTCCACCGCATCGAGCCCGGCCGCGCCGGCGAGGTCGCGAAGATCTGCGCGATGAAGCAGCAGTTCACCGTCGATGACGCCTCGGCCATCATGACCTGGAAGGGCCGCCGCTACCGCCTGCCGAAGGGCGACCCCGCCTTCGACAAGCCCTTCGCCTGGGGCTGGCCCCGCTGCATCCGCGAGGTCCAGAGCGAGCGCTACCTCGTCAACGTCCACGGCACCTTCTACGAGATGCCGCGCGACACCGGCGTGCCCGACCTCAAGCCCGTGGCGACCCACAACCGAGCCATCAGAGACTTCTGCTCCTGGCGCGGCCTCCTCGTCCTCAGCGGCACGCGGGCCGGCGCGAAGCCCGACGGCAACACCTTCGTCTCCGCCGATGGGAAGGTGGGCCTCTGGTTCGGCGCCGTGGACGACCTGTGGCGGCTCGGCAAGCCCGTCGGCCGCGGCGGCCCGTGGAAGGACACGGCGGTCCAGGCCGGCCAGCCTTCGGACGCCTATCTGATGACCAACTACGACCGCAAGACCCTCGAGCTCAGCCACGACGCCGACGCCGAGGTTGCCTTCACCATCGAAGTAGACTTCGATCACACAGGCACGTGGCACACCTACGCCGTCCTGAAGGTCGCCCCTGCGCAGACCCTCCGCCACATCTTCCCCGCCGGCTACGGCGCCCACTGGCTCCGCGTCACCGCCGACCGCGCCTGCACGGCGACGGCCTGGCTGCTCTACGAGTAGTCTCGGCAGCCCGCATGGCCCGCCTGCTCGCGCCGCGTGATTGATATCGCAGTTACGTAACTGCGGTATCATTCGCTGTGGTGGA
>CAZDNN010000163.1:0-3663 GCA_964506385.1 uncultured Planctomycetota bacterium | reverse complement strand
GCTCGCGCCGCGGGATTGATATCGCAGTTACGTAACTGCGGTATCATTCGCTGTGGTGGAGGAGCTCCCCGGGCGGACCCTCCGCCACGTCTTCCCCGACGGCTACGCCGCTCACTGGCTCCGCGTCACCGCCGACCGCGCCTGCACCGCGACGGCCACCTTCATCTACGAGTGAGGCCGCACCGCGCTCGCGGCTCGGCGGGCCTGCCCGCTGACACGTCCCCAGTCTGGGTCTGTCCCTGCGCAATCCTCAGCCCGCCGACCGGCGGGCGACCGGACCGTAGCAGGGCGACCACCGGGAGCCCTGGGATCCGAAACGCCCCCCACCATGGAGCCCTCGAAGAGGGCGATTCAGGCCACGGGACCCGTGGCGCTCCCGCACGAGGGAGAATCGCCCCCTGCGGGGGCTCCTCAGGGGGTTGGCCCTGCTTCCCCAGGGCTCCCGGTGGTCGCCCCGTTCGGCTTCGCTCAGGGCAGGCCTGGGCTACGGTCCGCTCGCCCCTGACGGGGCTGCTCTGCCGCCATCGTAGCGCAGAACACTGTCCGGAGGCGGCTGAGCGACGAGCCGGTCAAACCGGGGACGTGTCAGGCCTGCCCGCGGTTGCGCCCGCGCCGTCGAGTCGCTATACTCCGCGCTGTGAGATGCTCACCCGCGAGGAACAAGGAGGCCCGCCGATGAAGCGGATCGTGGTGGTGTGCGTGATGGCGGCGATGGTGGCGGCGTGCGCGGCGGCCGAGACGCCGGACGACGAGGGCTTCATCAGCCTCTTCGACGGCAAGAGCCTCGACGGCTGGAAGGCGAGTGAGAACCAGACGACCTTCAGCATCGTGGACGGCACGATCCAGGCCCACGGGCCACGAAGCCACCTCTTCTACGTCGGGCCGGTGGGCAACCACGACTTCAAGAACTTCGAGCTCAAGCTCGAGGTGATGACCAGGCCGGGGTCGAACTCCGGCGTCTACTTCCACACCGCCTACCAGGACCGCGGCTGGCCCGGCCGCGGCTTCGAGTGCCAGGTCAACGCGACCCACAAGGACTGGAAGAAGACGGGCAGTCTCTACAATATCGTGAACAACCGCAAGGCGCCCCACGGCGACAACGAGTGGTGGACCTACCACATCATCGTCAACGGCAAGACGGTCACGACCAAGGTCAACGGCAAGACCGTGATCGAGTGGACCCAGCCGGCCGACGCCAAGCGCAAGCTCGGCCACGGCACCATCTGCCTCCAGGGCCACGACCCCAAGAGTATCGTCCTCTACCGCAATATCCGCATCAAGCCGCTGCCCGATTGATCGCGACTGCGCCCGGTGGCGTGACCGCAGGAGACAGGCCACGGGTGGGTTCTACAGCTCCGTCCATGTGCGGACGGCCGATCGCAGGGCCGTCGTCGAGGCCCTCGAGGATGTGGCCCAAGGGACCGACGCGCGCTTCCTCGTTGCCCCGGCGCGAGACGGGTGGGTCGCCGTCCTCCCCAGCACCTCCGCGCAAGTGATGGACCCCGGCGAGGCGATCGCCCAACGCCTGCCAGCCGTTGGCGACGTGCTGCGCACGATGGTCCACGACGACGACGTCTTGTGGTACTGCTACTGGCGCCGCGGCGAGGCCGTGGACCAGTACTGCTCCTGGCCCGAGTACTTCGACATCGCCTCCGACGAGGAGCGGCGGTCCGTGGCGGGTCAGCCCGAGGCGTTCGCCGACCTGCTCGGCGACCCTGCGAAGGTCGCGTCCCTGAGACAGCTCCTCGACGAGGCGCGCCGCGGCGAAGGCGCGCAGGGCCCGGCCAGCGCCGGGCTGGCGATGCAGCAGCTTGCGGAAGAGATGGACCTCGCCAACCACCCCGAGCGGATGGCGGAATACCAGGAGCGCATCCAGGAGCAGTTCACCGACGTCTTCGAGGCAGGCCCTGCCGAGGCTGTGTTCGCCAGCACGTACCTCGCCCGCTTCGCCGAGCTTCTCGGCCTGCCTCACGCCCTGACGAGCTACGAGTACGTCATCCAGGACGAGGAGGGTGTGGAGGACCGCGGCCTCATCGACGACTTCGACCAGTGGGTGCACGTGCCCCCCGACGCCCTGTGACCGGCAGGCAGCGCAGACAGGCCGCAGAACGGGCCAGCCCCCATTCGGATTCGGGGGCTGGCCCGTTCTCGCTCTGGATCCCACTGCTCCGCCCGCCTCGGCGGGCATCGCCGTGGGCTTCATTCCGTCGCCCCTGTCGGGGCTGAGCCGCCGCTCGCGTCGGGCTAAGGCTTCGCGTCCTTCGACGTGTCGTACTGGTAGGAGTGGCCCGCCAGCGATGCCTTCTGGTAGCCGTGGCACGGACACCAGAAGCCGTACGTCGGATGGTACCAGCCCTGCACCGTCTGGGGCTGCGGCGGCGGCGGCGGGTTGGGCGTGGGGTACGATGTATAGGTGGTCGGATAGGTCACCGTCGTCGCGGGGTAGATCGTGACGTAGGTCGGATAGGTGTAGGCGGAGGAGTAGATGCTGGGGTAGGTCCGGTACGTGTAGGCGGAGGAGTAGACGACGGGGTAAGTCGGGACGTAGTAGTAGGAGCGATAGCTCGGCCACCAGGAGAGGCCGACGGACCATCTGCGGCGCGAGTAGCCGACGCCGAAGTAGGACGAGCGATAGCTCGGCCAGCAGCCGAAGCTGAAGCTCACGTGGCTGCGGTGGTGGGGTCGATGGTGGTACGATGGCCTGCCTCGCGCCTCGACCGAGGCCGCGGCCAGCATGACGGACGCCGCAAACAGCCCGATCACAATCAATCGTTTCATCGCACAGTCTCCTTTCCGCGACCCGCCGGCCGCGTCCATCCGTCACCCTCCATTGTGCATCCTCGTCAGTCGGGGATCAAGGGGGAATCCGCTTGACGGGCTGCCGCGCCCGGCCCAAGCTCTGGCGGCGTTCGCCATGCGAAGTCGCGCCGAGGGCACCAGGCACTACGACCACAACCCGCCCTGCGTCGGCCACGACACCGACTACCTGGCCGACCGCGGCGGCGCGGTGGCCATTCAGCCCGTCGCCGGGATGCCGCACACCCGGCCCGACGGCTCCCGCCCCGTTGGGGAATGATGCCACACCTTCGAAGGTGTGACATCCTCTTGGCCCCACATGCGCCGGCACAATAGGCTGGCTCCTGAGGGTGTGGGACCGGGCGCTAGCCGTGACCGCCCCGGAGGGCGAGGGACGCTGGGTCGGTAAGTGAACTGCCCCCATCGACCCGCTCGGCAACCGGCCCGGGGAGGCGGCGCCTTCAGCACGCAGTGGGTCCCGCCCCGTTGGGGAATGATGCCACACCTTCGAAGGTGTGACATCCTATTGGCCCCACATGCGCTGGTGCAATAGCTTGGCGCGAGAGGGGGTGGCAGCGGGCGGCGGAGGGGAGCGCCCGGCAGGACGAGGGGCGCTGGGACGGGAGGCCGAAATCGGCCGTGTACGGCCTCCGGCGCGCGTCATGGGGGCCGGTCACGTGACCCCATAAGGGTAGTATAGCCCACTGCTTGCGGCGATTGGGGATCTCCGCACCTCGGCCGAAGGCATCCCCGGTCGCGCAAGGGCAGAAACGTGCGTAGAATGGCCTCTGCGGGCCTGGGCTGGAAGACATCTTAAGTCATTATCAGATGGATGCTTGTGGCTGCGGCATCGAAAGGTATGCGAGG
>CAZDNN010000162.1:0-11632 GCA_964506385.1 uncultured Planctomycetota bacterium | reverse complement strand
TTCCCTGCGTGACGAGGCGGACCGGCAGGAGAACTGCCGTGAGCGTTGAGGACCGGATCGGGTTCCGGACGACGTCTCAACACTCCCCCAGATACGTGCAGAGCATCGGGCTCGGGGGCAGTCACCCCACGTGAGGTTGACCGCGAGGGAGCCATTCGCGATACTATAGGACACGTGCCTTCCCGTCAGGTCCACCGCCATGCGGCCCGTGAGGCGAGGACGATGATCCGGTTGGAGTCACTCGTCGATGCACCGGCACCCGCAAGCAGTGACGTCGCGCGCCAGCAGTGCATCCGCCCCGCGTGCGGGGCGACGTACGGGCTGACGGAGACGCATCAGCGCTGCGAGCGGTGCGGGGCGCTGCTCGACGTGGTCTATGACTGGGAGCGGGTGCCGGTGCCCGTGCGGCTCGAGCTGTTCGACGCGCGACGGGCGACCTTCCGCAACCCGCTGGACTACAGCGGCGTATGGCGGTTCCGCGAGCTGATTCCCTTCGCCGAGCTCGACAAGGTGCTGACCATCGGCGAGGGGCAGACCCAGCTCCGCCGCACCGACGGCGTCGCCGACTACGTGGGCGTCCAGCGGGGCAACCTGTTCCTCCAGTACGAGGGGCTGAACCCGTCGGGCTCGTTCAAGGACAACGGGATGACGGGTGCCTTCACCCACGCGCGGATGGTGGGGGCGAGGTACGCGGCGTGCGCCTCGACGGGCAACACGTCGGCCTCGCTCGCGCTGTTCGCCGGCGTGAGCGGCCTGCTGCGGGCCGTGGTGTTCGTGGGCTCGGGGAAGATCGCGTACGGCAAGCTCTCCCAGGCGCTCGACTACGGGGCAGCCACCCTCCAGATCGACGGCGACTTCGACGACGCGATGCGCCAGGTCCAGGAGGTCTGCCGCCAGACGGATCTCTACCTGATGAACTCGCTGAATCCCTTCCGCCTCGAGGGGCAGAAGGCCATCATGTACCGCGTGCTCGAGGGCCTCGGCTGGGAGGTCCCCGAGTGGGTCGTCGTCCCAGGCGGCAACCTGGGGAACAGCTCGGCCTTCGGCAAGGCGTTCGGCGAGCTCCACAGCCTGGGGCTCATCGACCGCATCCCGCGCATCGCCATCATCAACTCGACCGGTGCAGACACCCTGACCCGCCTGGTCAACGCCGAGGGCCTGCGGTGGAACGGCGGGGACGTGGACGACGCGAAGATCGATGCCTTCTACCGGCAGATGGACATCGAGGGCCGTCGTGCCCGCACGATCGCCTCGGCCATCGAGATCAACCGCCCGGTGAACCTCGATAAGGCGCTCCGCACCCTCGAGATCACCGACGGGGTGGTCCGCGCGGTGCCCGACCAGGCGATCCTCGACGCCAAGGCCATGGTCGGCGCCCACGGCTACGGCTGCGAGCCCGCCTCTGGCGCCTCGGTCGCAGGGGCGAAGCTGCTGGTCGAGGAAGGCGTCATCGGCCGCGACGAGCGGATCGTGTGCATCCTCACCGGCCACCTGCTCAAGGACCCCCACGCGACCGTCGGCTACCACTCCTACGACCTCGAGCGGCTGCGCGCCGACTTCGCCGAGTTCCACATCCACGACGCCCCCCACGCCAACAAGCCCATCCCGGTGCGCGATGATATCGAGGAGATCCTGCGCGTCGTCCGCGAGCTCTGATCGCCAGGCCCATTCCCCAGGCGCGCAGGGCCGCCGGCCAGGAGCTTCCGCCGTGGGCTGCCCCGTCGCCTGGCATCCCTTCACATTGCATCCGAAGTCGGATTCGTGCCGGTCGTTGTCGGTGGGGCCGCGACGGGCAGGTGTGCTCCGGCGAGGAGGATGACCTGGGGCGCGTGTGGATCTACTTCCCACGCATCCTCCCGCCGCGTTGACAAACCGCGCGGGGTCGGCTAGACTGTCTTCTCACGGGGAGGAATTGCCCATCCCTCGGCGATGTTGCGAGGACGCGCCATGACCGACCAAGCGCTCAAGAGGCCCGCCCCCATCGCCAAGGTCGCGAAGATCTGGATGGATGGGGAGTTCGTGGACTGGGATGACGCGCAGATCCACGTCCTGTCCCACGTCGTCCACTACGGCTCGAGCGTGTTCGAGGGGCTGCGGTGCTACGCGACGCCGAACGGCTCGGCGTGCTTCCGGATGCAGGCGCACCTCGAGCGCCTGCGGCGGTCGGCGAAGATCTACCGTATGGACATCCCGTACAGCGACGAGGAGCTGATCGCGGCGACCAAGGAGCTGATCCGGGTCAACGGGCTCGATGCCTGCTACATCCGGCCCGCGGTGTTCCGCGGCTTCGGCCAGATGGGCGTGAACCCGATGCACTGCCCGGTGCAGACGATGATCGCGGTGTGGGAGTGGGGCGCGTACCTGGGCGACGAAGCGGCGAGAGAGGGCATCGACGTCTGTGTGTCGAGCTGGGCGCGGCTGGCGCCCGACACGATGCCGTCGCTGGCCAAGGCAGGCGCGAACTACATGAACTCGCAGCTCATGAAGATGGAGGCCATCCTCAACGGCTACGTCGAGGCCATCGCCCTCGACGTCAGCGGCTACGTGTGCGAGGGCAGCGGCGAGAATGTCTTCATCGTCAAGGACGGAGGGATTGTCACCCCGCCGTCGGGCGCGTCGATCCTCCCTGGGATCACCCGCCACTCGGTGATCGTCCTGGCGAAAGACCTTGGCTACGAGGTCCGTAAGCAGATCATCCCTCGCGAGGGCCTCTACATCGCCGACGAGGTGTTCCTCACGGGCTCGGCCGCCGAGATCACGCCGGTCCGCTCAGTCGATCACATCCAGGTGGGTGACGGCCGCCCCGGCCCAGTGGCGGTGCAGCTCCGCGAGGCCTTCATGGACATCGTCACCGGCGCCGCGCCCGACCGCCACGGCTGGATGGACTACATCTGAGCCGGCTCGCAGGCCGTCCGATCGCAGCCTGGCACAGCCCACGCGGCTGTGCCAGCGCATGTGGGTCTTGCCCAACTGCTTGATCGCCATGGAGGGCTCTGTTAGAATCGCGCCCGCCGGGAGCCACCTGGAAGCAGGCGGGCGCCCGTGCAGGCACGGAGGCGGCATGGCGAGGCGACGCGGCATCCTGCTGGCAGCCTGCCTCGCGGCCCTGGTGGTCGCGGCGCCCGCCGCCGATCTGCCCCCCGACGCCATCCACGTCCTCGAGCTTCCCGATGGGTGGCAGTACAGCCCTGTCGCCGCTCCGCCATCGCTGGATCGCCTGCCGGAGCGGTGGGATCGGGCCGGCCTGCCCCATCGCATGGGCACGGAGGCCTGCGGCGTATACCGCCTGCGGCTGCCCGTGCCGGCGGCATGGGCGCGGCGCCGGGTGACCCTGGTGATCCGCCATCGGGGCGCCACCGTCTGGGCGTGGCTGAACGGAGCGGCGCTGGGCGTGCGGGCGCCGACGGCGCTCAATGTCCGCCTCGATGCCTCAGGCGCCATCCGCCACGGGATGGCGAACGACCTGCTGGTGGCCGTGGGGCAGGAGGCCGGCTCCCTCGATCCTGGCGGCCTGGAGGCCTGCTGGCTCGAGGCGACGGGCGCCGTGTCGGTAGACCGGCTCGACGCCATAGCGTGGGCGCTCGAGGGCAGTGCGCTCGTGGACGTGCGCGCGACGGTGGCCAACCACACAGGCGAGCGCTTCGAGGGCAAGCTCGAACTGGCCCTCGAGCCCGCCGTCCGCGACCCCAAGCGCCATCCCGTCTGGCGACGCGGCAGCGACGTGCGCCTCGACCCAGGCCGCTCCGCTGAGATCTGCCACACATACGAAATCGCCCCCCCGCGCCTCTGGCGGCCCGATGACCCCTTCCTCTATCGCCTCACCGCTACCGTCAAGACCCGCGAGGGCAAGGCCGTGCTCGTCATGGAGCGCCCGCTCGGCGTAACGTCGCTGAAGGCGGCGAGCGGGCGGTGGCACGTCAACGGCGAGTGGACGCGTCTGGGCGGCATCGCGCTCGAGGCGCCGGGGGCCAGCCTGCTCTGCCCGCAGGCTGGGCAGGCCGCGAAGCTGGCGAGCCGCCTGGCGGTGGTCCCGAGGCCGACGCTGCGCGAGCTGCTGGCCTTCTGCGACAAGCGCGGCATCGTGGCCCTGCTGGATGCTCCCGGCTGCGAGGAGACGTGGCCTGGCTGGCGCGAGGCCATGGACGACCTCGCGGCCGTCGCGTCCCGCCATCCCTGCGTCTGGGGCTGGGTCGTCGCCGGCGAGTTGGAGGCCCAACGCAGGACCCTCGGCCATCTGCGGGAGCGGACGCCACGGATCCCCATCGGCTGCCTCGCGCCGGATCTCGCGGAGGACGCGCGCGGCTTCGACTTCGTCCTGAGCCGCTACGCCACCCGCGCCGTCCGCCACGACAACGACGACTACCACCGCCGCCTGGAGGACCTCAAGCGCACCTTCGACGGCCTCCCCGTCGTCTGCATCGACCAGATCGAGCCCGCCGAGCCGGGCGACCTCAAGAGCGTGGCCGACTCCCTGAACCGGCGGCGGGGCGAGGCAGCCCGCCGCTGGCCCATCGCCATGCTCTTCTTCCAGGCCGAGCCCGACCCCAAGGTCTTCGCGCTCATCGAGAGCCGCCTCCGCTCGAAGCATCTGAAGCCGCCCCGCCACGGGGCGCGCCTCGACAAGGGCCAGATCGTCGTCAAGAGCCGCTTCGAGGGCACCATCGCCTCGCCCGTGGCCCAGCGGATGCCCTGCTCCTCCCTCGTCGGCTATCGCCTCGTCTGGCGCGCGGGGCATGCCGCCAAGCCCATCGCAGTGGGCACCATCGAGCTGCCCGCGATCCGGCCACGCCCCATCGAGGGCGGAGGACCGTCGTTCCGCCAGGAGGTCGAGTGGCGGACGAAGGAGGCCGGCGACTTCGGCGTCAGCGTCGAGCTTCAGGACGCCGCTGGCCGCGTCGTCGCGGCCCATCGCAGCACCCTCACCCTCAAGAAGACGCAGGACGGCAAGGTCGAGCTGAAAGTTGGCCCGGCCAGGCCCGAGGAGCCGCCGCCCCCGCCGCCCACGGCCAAGCCCGCCCTCCGGCCCGACCTGCTCGTGACCCTCGACCTGTCGAAGGCATTCAACAACGACGGCATTTCGTCCCAGGCCAACATCGCGGACGGGAACCTCGATCTGCCGAAGCTCAAGAGCGGCGACAGCTACCCCGCCGACCAGCTTCCCAAGCCGGGCGACTTCGCCCCGAAGACACTCAAGGCCGTGCGCTTCCGCTTCCCCGACCACGCCGACGGCAAGCCAAACAACCTCGCCTGCAACGGCCAGCGCCTCGACATGCCGAAAGGCACGTACGAGAAGCTCTGGCTCCTCGCCGCCGCCGAGTTCGGCAACCAGGAGGGCACGGGACGCCTCGTCTACGAAACGGGCGAGGAGCCCTTTGCCCTGCGGGTCACCGACTGGTGCGAGGCCAGGCCCGCCTTCGGCGAGATCGAGGCTGTCCGCTGCACCCACCGCCACACCTGGGATGGCCAGCGCGAGGCGAAGGCCTGCCGCATCTGGGCCGTCGCCGTCCCGCTCCGCGAGCAGCCGCTCCAGGCCATCGTCCTGCCGAAGCAGCCGCGCATCCATATCTTCGCCGCCACCCTCGTCCGCGCCGCGACGATCGAGGCCGCGCACGTCCGTGCCATCGAGGGCTTCTTCAACAACGACGGCATCTCGTGGCGCGCGGGCCCCAAGGATGGCAACCTCGATCTCCCCGGCCGCCGCAACGGCGACACCTTCATCGCCGACCTCCTGCCGAAGGCGGGCGCCGCCGTGCCCGTGCCCGGCCAGCCCGAGGTCACCTTCCGCTTCCCGACCAAGGAGAACCGCCGCCGCAACAACGTCGTCTGCGGCGGCCAGCGCATCCACCTGCCCGAGGAGCAGCAGACGGGCTGGGACGCCGCGTGGTTCCTCGGCGCCTGCCATGACGGCGCGCAGCGCGCCGTCGTGACCATCCAGTATGAGACCGGCCCCGACGGCAAGGGCGAGCTGCGGCTCGCTGACTGGTGCTCGAAGCCGACCGCCGGCGAGATCGACGTCCTCCGCACCACCGCCCGCCACATCGAGGACGGCTCGGAGGAGAAGATCGACTGCGGCCTCGTTGCCTGGCGCATCGCGCTCGACCCCAAGCGTAAGCTCCTGTCCATCACCCTGCCCCGGAACGCCCAGATGCACGTGTTCGCCCTGACACTTACTCGCACGCGGATCGTTGGTAACGCGAGATGATGCCACGCCGCCACATCGTCGCTGCTCTGCTCATGGCGCTGCTGCCGCCGTGCGCCACCGCCGGCGGCCTGATCCGCCCGGGGAAGGTCGTCGTCAACTACTACCGCTGCGAGCTGGATGGGACCGACCAGCCCTATTCGGCGTGGCTGCCACGGAACTACGACCCCAGGCGGAAGTGGCCGCTGGTGATCCAGCTCCACGGCCTCGGCGGCAACTACCGCATGGGCGGCGTGCGGCGGGAGCTCGAGGACTGCATCGTGGTCAACCCCGACGGCCGGGGGGCCACCGACTACAAGCTCTGGGGCGAGCTCGACATCATCCGCGTGCTCGAAGACGCGGAGAAGCGCTACAGCATCGACGAGAACCGCGTCTACCTCTACGGCGTGTCCATGGGCGGCTCGGGCTCCTGGCAGCTTGGCGTCCACTTTCCCGACCGCTTCGCCGCCCTCGGCCCCGTGTGCGGCAACGCCGACCACAGGGTCTGGGAGAGGCTGTGGAACTGGGGCGAGACGAAGCCCACGTGGATGAGCCCGAAGAAACGCTGGGTCGAGGCCACCGAGAGCGCCGCTTTCTTCGCCGAGAACCTCCTCCACCTGCCCGCCTGGTGCATCCACGGCGACAAGGACAACGTGGTGCCCTGCGACCACAGCCGATCCATGGTCGCCGAGATGCGCAACGCCGGCTGCACCGTCACCTTCGACGAGGTCAAGGGCGCCGGCCACGGCGTCCCGGGTGACCGCTTCCCTCCCATGATCGAGTGGATGAAGCAGCAGCGGCGCGACCCGTGGCCGAAGCGGGTCGTCTTCAAGACCGCGTGGCGGCGGCACCCCGGCGCCTACTGGGTCCGCATTCACCGCTTCGAGCGCGCCTTCGCCTTCGCCCGCATCGAGGCCGAGGCCGTCGGCAAGCGTTCGGTGAAGGTCACCACGGACAACGTCGAGGCGTTCTCCCTCCATCTCGTGCCGCCGCTCTTCGACAAGGACCAGCCCATCCGCGTCGAGGTCAACGGCAAGGCGGCAGAGCATCGCGCGGGGGCCGACGGCTGGCTCCGCCTGCGCAAGGCAGATGATGGATGGAGGCCCTCGGCCGAGCCGACGGGCCTGCACAAGACCCCCGACCTCGAAGGCCCCATCACCCATGCCTTCATGACCCCCTTCGTCATCGTCTACGGCACGAGCGGCGACGACGAGCGGGCGAAGCGCGTGGCCCGCGACGAGGCCAACATCCTCAAGGACCGCTGGAACCGCTGGGCACGCGGCAAGGCACGCATCAAGGCCGACCGCGACGTCAAGCCCGACGACATCGCCAAGCTCAATCTCATCCTCGTCGGCGACCCCAAGACCAACAGCCTCATCCCCCGCGTCAACCGCAAGCTGCCCATCCGCATCGAGGACAAGGCCATCGTCTTCGGCGACCAGCGCTTCGAGGGCGAGGACGTCGGCGCGAAGCTCTGCTATCCCAACCCGCTCAACCCCAGGCGCTACGTCGTGCTCTTCACGGGGACCACGTGGCGGGGGGTCTACCAGATCGTCGGGCGGTTCGGCAACTGGTTCGACTGGGGGATCCTCGACGGCTGGCACTGGCAGGACTTCGCGATTTTCGACGACCAGTCCTACAGCCCCGAGACGTTCCTCGCCGTCGGCTACTTCGACAACGACTGGAGGATCAACCCGGCCTGGCACGTCACCGGCGACGAACAGATGCGCCAGGCCCGCCCTCCCCGCCGCACGCCGAAGTATCGCACCCCGCCCGAGGGGGTCGGCGAGCTCTACCTCAGCGACCTCGCGCCCGCCTACGTCCGCCCCGAAAAAGGCGCGGTGTCGCGGGACCGCAGCTTCAACGCCCATCCGCTCACCCTCGGCGACCACACCTTCGAGCGAGGCCTCGGCATCCATCCCAACTGCGACCTCGGCTTTGACCTCGCCGGCCGCTTCTCCACCTTCGAGGCCGTCGTCGGCAGCGACCTCGAGGGCGAGGAGGTCAGCGAGGCCCGCGACAAGGCCGAGAGCTTCGAGTTCATGGTCATCGGCGACGGCAGGATGATCTTCCAGACAGGCCGAATGCGCTGGCACGACGAGCCGCGGCACATCTACGTCCCCATCGACGGCGTCCGCCGCCTCGAGCTGAAGATGCACCGCCGCAGCGGCCCCCGATGGCTCTCCGGCCCCGCCGACTGGGCCATCGCCAAGGTCGGCGAGCCGATCCACAACACCGTCGCCGTCCGCACCGACTTCCAGCCCAACGAGCGGCTCGTCGAGCGGCGGTCCCTCGACGGGACGTGGAAGCTGGCCGGCTTCCCTGTCGGCGAGGGCATCGCCCACGGCGCCCACCGCGCCGAGGCCGAGGCGCTGGAGGGCGCCGTCGAAGCGACGGTCCCGAGCTCCATATTCGCGGCGCTCCGCGCCGGCCAGTCCTCCAACGCGGCCTCGAAGGAGTGGTGGCTCTGGCGCGCGTTCGACGTCCCCAAGGAGTGGGCCGGCAGCAGCGTCTGGATCGAGCTCGACGGCGCCGCCTACCAGGCCGACTGCTGGCTCAACGGCCGCTGGATCGGCCGCACGATGGGCCCCTTCGAGGCAGGCCGCCTCGATGCGACGAAGGGCGTGAGGCTCGGCGAGGAAAACACGCTGGCCATCCGCGTCGTCGCCTCGCCCGCCGACTGGGCGAAGACGGGCAGCCCCTTCCGCCCAGCGCCCGCTGCGGGCCTCGTGACCTCGCAGGAGCTGGCGCGACGGGGCCGGCCGCTCCTCGGCCTCTGGCGGCCCGTGCGGCTCGCCTCAGCCGGGCCGTGCCTGCTGCGGGACCTGCACGTCGAGACCATCGAGTTGAGCGCAGAGGCGGCGCGGCTCCGGGTTGCCGCCGAGGTCGAGAACGTCTCGGGCAAGAGGCTCGACGCCTCGCTCGAGGTCCTCCTGGCCGGCCAATCCACGAAGCAGGCACTCGCGGTGGACGGCGGCAAGATGCAGACGGTGGAGCTCGAGATTCGCCTGCCCGAGCCGAAGCTCTGGTGGCCCCGTGGCCTCGGCGACCAGGCGCTCTACGAGATGAGGGCCGTGCTCGAGGTCGCTGGCAAGGCCGTCTCCGACGAGCGGAGCCTGCGGCTTGGCCTCCGCACCATCGAGCTCGACACCTCGACGCCCGTCGCCCGCCTGCGAGTGAACGGCCAGAAGACCATCGACCTGCACGGCGCCGTCTGGCTGCCGGCCGACGCGCTCCTGCGGCTCGACGCCGCGCGCTACCGCCGCCTCCTGGCGCGCGCCGCCGAGGCGGGCTTCAACACCCTGCGCGTCTGGGGCGGCGGCCTCGCCGAGACCGACGTCTTCTACGCGCTCTGCGACGAGATGGGCTTCCTCGTGCTCCAGGAGTTCCCCCTCACCGACCCGCGGCAGACCGACGCCGCGGATGCCTTCCTGGGGAACTGCGCGGACACGATCCGCCGTCTGCGGTCCCGCCCGTCCCTCGCCGCCTGGTGCGTGGGCGGCGCCGTCCAGGCCCGCGCTGCGCCGGAGCCGCGCCTCACGGCCGAGCTCGCCACCCTCTGCGGCCGCCTCGACCCCAGCCGCCGCCTCATCGCCGACAGCCCAGAGACGGGCGACGCGCAGGTCTGGACGATCCGCACCGACCCGGCCACCCGCCGAGTCTACTGGCGCGGCGCCAGCGTCGCCTACACCCCTGGCGTCGCCGCGCCGTCCATGCCTGCCACGCTCGAGGCCTCGCTCGGCCGGCCGCTGCCGTGGCCCGCCGCGGGACAGTGGCCGGCAGCACGCGGCGTCGGCCCCGCCACGACGCCCCGCGAGCACATCCTGAAGGCCCAGGCCATGCAGGCCGCCGCGGCCCAGCGCGTCGCCGACCGCTGGAGGGCCGCGCCCGCCAGCGAGGTTATCTGGCAGCTCAACGAGCCGGCCGCCGGCTGCTCGTCCGCCCTCGTGGACGCTGCGGGCAGGCCGAAGCCAGCCTGGTACGCCCTCCGCCGCAGCCAGGCCCCGCTCGCCATCTTCGCCGACCTCGACCCCGAGACGCCAACGATCCTGCCCGCCGACCAGCCGCTGCGCGGCGAAGTCTGCGTCCTCAGCCGCACGGCGCCGGTCGCTGGCGCCATGGCCGTCGCGACGCTCTACGACGACGCCCTGCGCCGGCTCGCCTCCTGGAGCGGCCCGGTGGACATCCGGCCGGGCGTGGTCGCTCGGCCCTTCCTCATCGACTGGCGTCCGGAGCCGTCGCTGGTCGGCGGCCTGGTCTTCCTCCACCTGCGGCTCGACGACCGCCGCGGCAACCCCCTGGCGTCGAACCTCTACTGGCTGCCCATCGCCAGGCCCAAGCGCAAGAGCGACAAGCCCAGGCTCCGCGTGGCCTGGCTTACCGGCCGCCCGCACGGCGTTCTCGCCGACAAGGCGTTCCTGGCAGCGACGGGCATCGCCGTCGAGCCGCCCCGGCGGCAGCAGACGGCCGCGCCCGACCTGGCGGAGCTCGACGAGGACCCCGACGAGGAGCTGATCGACGCGGAGCCCGAGTTGCTGCTCGACGGCTACGACGCCATCGTCCTCGACGCCGACACCGTGTTCGACGACTACACCGACGCCGACCTCGAGGCGGTCGCCAAGGTGGTCGCAGGAGGTGTCGGCCTCGTCATCGACGGCCAGAGCGACGACTTGCTCGTCTCCGCCCTCGAGGCCCTCGTGCCCATGGGCTATCCCGCGAGCGTCGAGACAGGCGTGGACCGCCGGCCCTCGGCAGCCGACGCCACGCATCCTGTGACCCAGCGCGTCTCGCTGGAGAGCTGCCCGATCCTGTCGCGGCGGCCGGCCGTCGGCCTGCGGGGCCGCGCCTCGGCCCTCCTGCGCCTGGACGCCGAGCACCCCCTGGCAGCGGAGACTCGCCACGGACGCGGGCGGGTCGTGCAGCTCGCCGACAGGGTCTCTCGTGAGCTGGCGGCGTGGGACGACGTCCGCCGCTTCCACGGCGCGCTGCTGGCGTACGTCGCAGGGCTTCCTCACCGCGAGTTGGTCGAGATCGCCGACGCCGCCGAGCCCGCGCCGCTGGCCGCCCTCGACCGCCTGGGCGCCGCCTACGTAGACGCGGCGATCCGCGAGGACGACGGAGCCGTCGTCGTCGAGTTGGCCAACGCCTCCGGGGTCCTCGCCTTCCTCGTCCATCTCGGCGCCGAGCCCGAGGCTGCGGCAGAGGCCGCTCCTCCCCTGCTCTTCTCCGACAACTTCCTCTCGCTGCTCCCCGGCGAGCGCCGCACGGTCCGCATCACCCGCGATGGCGCCGCCGCGGCCCAAGATGGCCGCTTCCGCCTCGTGCTTGCCGGCTGCAACGTCCCCCCCCGGCACCTCGACCGCGTCGTCAGCCTCCGCGACGGCAAGCTCGCCCTCCGCCGCCGCTAGCAGTCCGTGGCAGAAGTCCTTCGCAGACGAGTGCGAGGGATTCGGG
>CAZDNN010000161.1:5292-11633 GCA_964506385.1 uncultured Planctomycetota bacterium | reverse complement strand
CGACAGGCCCCGCGCCTGCGGCCCGTCCCCCTCCACTTACTGCACCGAGTCGCTCTGGTGTCGGGATCTGGTGGTGGTTCTTGGGTCAGACGCGGGGTTCTTCACTCGCCCGTGCGAGCATCGAGTATCGAGCATCGAGCATCCGGTCCCCCACCCTGTCGCCATGCATGTTGCCGGGCGCGGGGCGAGGGGGCGGACGTCAGGCGGACGTCGATGACGGTGGTGTGGCCGGCCTCGACGGTGACGCGGCCGAGCGCGCGGGAGTCCTCGCCGCGCCCGGCGGCGAGCCATGTGGCCGTGAGCCTGTAGATGCCCGGCGCGAGGGCAGCGCGGTAGACCCCGCGGTCGTCGGCGCGACAGAGTGTCTTGCGGCCGATCTCGTCGGTGAAGGCCATGGTGGTGGAGGGCTCGGTCTGGTGGCACAGGCGGGTCGGGTCGCCCGAGGCGTGCCAGGTGACGCCCGTGACGATGCCGAGCTCGGGCGCCTCGAGGGGCCGGAAGCGCAGCGGGCCGCTGCGGAGCTGCTGGCCCACGGCCTCCACGTCGCCCCACAGCAGCAGCGGCTTGCGGCCTGGGACGGTGATGTGGCACCATGCCTGCCCCCGCGCGCCACGCGGGAGGCGGAGGAACAGCTCGCCGGTGTCGAGGAGCGCCACCAGCGCCAGGTCGGGGCGGTAGCGCTCCTCGGGCGGCATCCGCATGCCGTTCGGCCACGGTCCGAAGACGAAGTCGATCTGCTCCCTCGGCAGCCCGGCGAAGCGATCCCGGGGCGCGCCGCAGCCCGCGCAGGCCAGCGCCAGCGCAGCGATGGGAAGCGACCATGCGATTGGTAACGCGCGACGCGTCACGGCTCTCTCATTCCTCGATGCGCAGGCGCACGTCGGTCTGCTTCGGGCCGAGGTCAATCGTCGCGCCGTGGGGGTTGCGGACCTTGATCCGTCCCCAGACCTCGTGGATGCCGAGCTCGGCGGCCTTGCCGCCGCCCACGACGGCGGGGCGGTCGCGGTCGTCCTCGATCGCGCAGGCGTAGAAGCCGATCCCACCGTGCTTCGCCGTCACGTCGGGCCGGCGCGGTGCGAGCACGATGGGGCTCCCGCCCCGGCGGGCGACGTTGCGGAAGGTGCACTGGATGAAGTAGAAGCGGGCGCGGTCCGCCGACTTGTCGTAGACGTAGCATCCCGGCCCCTGGACATCCTCGACGACGACGTTGCGGAACCGCACGGAGCCGCGCGGCCCGTCGTCCGTCACCGCGCCGCCGCCGATCCCGAAGGACCCCGAGCCCCGGACCACGCAGTCCTCGACGCGGATCGAGATGGGCGCGGAGCGGCTGGTCAGGTGCTTGAGGTAGGCGTAGATGCCCGGCCCGGCGTTGCCCTCGACGATGCAGTCGCGGATGACGACGTCTGCGAGCCGCTCGTTGGGGTGGTTGGGCTCGAGGTCGATCCCCGCCTGGGGCGCGGTGCCGCTGGTGGCGAGCAGGCGGCAGTTCTCGATCAGGAGGCCCTGGGCGGTGATGACGCTGATGCCCTGGCGGTGGTTGGCCTCGCAGGTGACGTCCTTGATGTGGACGTCGCGGCAGTAGGGCTGCTTGGGGTGTGTGCCGATGTAGATGCCGTCTCCGCCGCTCTCGCGCAGGGTGAGGCCCTGGACGCGGACGTGGGAGCAGCCGCGGAGCGACAGGGCGTGCCGCCACTCGGCTTTCTCGTAGGGCGGCTTCTGGTAGTCGGCCTTCCGCATCTTCAGGGTGGCGCCGTAGCCGATGAGCGCCAGCCGGGTCTTGTGCTGGGCCTGGAACAGCGGCTCGCCCTTGCCTCGGAACGCCCCGGCCTTCGCCTCGACGACGACGCCTCGCTCGAAGAGCACGGTCTGGAAGCTCGCCAGCTCGATGGTCCTCGCCACGACCCACGGCTTGCCCATGTCGGGCACGATCACGGTCGGCGCGCCCGAGTCGATGGCTTCCTGGAGCGCCACCGTCGAGTCCGTCTCGTCGAAGCCCCACCACGCGGCGTTCGCCACCTTCCTGAAGCCGATCGTGGCGCTTCGAGCCAGCTCGGGGCTCTCCTGGGTCATCCACGTCTCAGGCAGGCTCCCGACGTCCGGCACCGAGGGGGCGCAGGCGAGCGGCGCGAGGACGGCAATCAGGCAACAGACGGCAAGGGTCGTTCGCATGGCTCATGGCCCTCCTGGGTTCGGTATGCCGACGCCAGTATACCGTGGGACGACAGGTCGGCGGTCACGAGGTCTTCGGCTTCTTCTTCCTGCCGCCGGGCTTGCGGGCGCCGACGCGGTCGGCCCAGGCGTCCCAGAGCGCGGCGAGCTCGCGGGCCTTGGCGGGTTGCTTCGCCGCGAGGTCGTCGAGTTCGGTGCGGTCGGCCTCCATGTCGTAGAGCTCCCAGGGGGCGGTGCCGTCGGCGACGAGCTTCCACTTGCCCTGGCGCACGGCGCGGGAGTGGCCGTACTGCCAGTAGATGGCGTCGTGGCCCTGGCGCTCGCGGCCCTGGAACACGGGCAGCA
Organism: uncultured Planctomycetota bacterium; assembly: GCA_964506385.1. Taxonomy (GTDB): domain Bacteria; phylum Planctomycetota; class PUPC01; order DSUN01; family DSUN01; genus CAZDNN01. The sequence continues at coordinate 9,119 of CAZDNN010000161.1, read as the reverse complement.
GGCTCTTGCCCTCGAGCGGCAGGATGTCCCGGCCGCCGAAGCTCCTGGGGTAGGCGACGCCCGCGACGTCGAGGCAGGTGGCCATGATGTCGATGATGTGGCCCGTCTGCCCCGTGAGGGCGCCGGCCTGCCTGATGACGGCGGGCCATCGGGCGATGAGTGGGGTGGCGATGCCGCCCTCGTAGTCGTGGCTCTTGAACTTGCGGAACGGGGTGTTGCTGGCGTTGGCCCAGGCGAGGTCAACGGTGCGGTACGACTCGACCGGCCCAGGCGGGATCCTGGGCGTCTTGTTCACGTTCTCGGCGCAGCCGCCGTTGTCGGCGAGGAAGAGCACGAGTGTGTCGTCCTCGACGCCGAGCTCGCGCACCTTGGCCAGGATGCGGCCTATGCCCTGGTCCATGCGGTCGATCATCGCGGCGTAGACGGCCATCTTGAGGTCCCAGGCACGCCGCTCGTCCTCCGGCAGGCTGTCCCAAGCCCTCGCCCTGGGGTCGCGTGGCGAGAGCTTCCAGCGGGGGGAGATGATGCCCATGGCGGCCATCCGCCGGTAGCGTTCGGCGCGCAGGGCGTCCCAGCCCTTCATGTACTTGCCGCGGTATCGGGCGATGTCCTCTGGCCAGGCGTGGAGGGGGTAGTGGGGCGCGGTGTAGGCAACGTAGAGGAACCAGGGCTTACCCTCGCGGCCGTACTGGTCGAGGTACTGGACGGCGTAGTCGGTGAACGCGTCGGTGGTGTAGAAGCTCTTGGGCGGTGTCCAGGGGCGGAACTCCTTGTCGTCGATGCCCCAACGTCGCGGGAAGCGCTTGCGGCCGGGCTCGGGCTCGCCGGGGCGGCGCGGCCCGGGGTTCCAGAAGTTGCAGCATCCGTCGGCGAGGCCGAAGTAGCGGTCGAAGCCGCGGTGGGTCGGGAGCCCTGCCTGGTGCCATTTGCCGGTCATCAGGGTGCGGTAGCCGGCCTGGCGGAGCAGCTCGGCGATGGTCGCGCCCTTGGCGAGGCTCGACGTGCCGACGGCGTGGTCGTAGAGCCCTGTGAGCAGCGAGGCGCGGGTGGGAGCGCACTTGGCGTTGTTGTAGAACTGTGTGAAGCGGATGCCGCCGCGAGCCAGGCGGTCGAGGTTGGGCGTGTGGATCTCGCCGCCGAAGCAGCCGATGTCCGAGAAGCCCATGTCGTCGGCCATGATCAGGATGATGTTCGGCCGCCGGCGGCCCCGCTCGGCGCTGTGGGCGGGCCGGCTCAGGAGGGCCGCGCCGCCCGTGAGGCCCGCTGCGGCGCCCGCCAGGCCACCCAGGAACCCCCGTCGGGTCACGCTTGCCACGGCTCGTGCCTCCTGCGGTCGAGGGTCGGGGGAACGGCCGGGCGCCTACCGCGTCGGCGCCTCGTCCGGTTTGCGGGCGTAGTTGTATATCCTAAGCTCGTCGATGGCGCCGCCGAAGTGGATGCCGTGGCAGGAGGGATACTCCCAGTTGCCGATGATCAGCGGGTAGGGGGTGGGGTAGGGCCGCCCGCCGCGGCGCTGCTCGCCCACGAGCCTGCCGTCCACATAGATCCGCAGCTTCGAGCCTGACCACGATGCGAGCACGTGCTGCCAGACGTTGAGCTTCGGCCGGTCCTGGCTCGACACCCGCGGCTCCCACGTCGCCGCGGGCGCCCCTGCGTGGACGAAGAAGGACAGCTTGCTGCCCTCCTCGGGGTTGTCGATCCGCAGCGTGTACTCGTCGTTCTTCGAGAGGATCACCCGCGAGCCATCGCTGAGGTCCTGGGGCCGGATCCAGCACTCGACGGAGAAGGCGCGGCCGAGCTGGAGCCCCTTGCTGCTCGGGATGACGACCCGGCTGTTCGGCCTGGCGAAGGAGAGCGCCCGGCCCTGCTTCCCCTCGATCCGCTCGGCGCCGAAGATCCTGCCGTGATGGCCCATCCCAGAGGAGTCCTTGACCTTGCCGCCGCGCTTGCGGTCGAACTTCCAGTAGGCGACGAGCCCCTTCGCCCTGGGCCTCGCCCCCGTCGTCGGCCTCCCGCACGCCGTGCACAGCACGGCCAGCCCGGCGGCCAGCAGGACGCTCCACGACCCGACTCCCCGATTCCTGATCATCAACACACCCCCAGCAACATGGTGGTTCCGGCTTGCCGATGCCCCATAGCATGCCAGCACAGGCAAGCCGAATCAAGCGGATAGAAGGGAAAGCGGCCCCTCACCGCCAGAAATGCCGCTCCGTGGCGCGGTACTGGATGGCCTCGGAGAGGTGCTCGAGGCGGATGCCGTCGCTGCCCGCGAGGTCGGCGATGGTGCGGGCCACCTTGAGGATGCGGGTGTAGGAGCGGGCACTGAAGGCGTGCTGGGACATGGCCCGCTCGAGGAGGGCCTCGCCGTCGCCGTCAAGGCCGCAGTGCTCCTGGATCTGGCGGTTGGACATCAGCGCGTTGGTCCTGGCCGCGCCGAAGCGGCGGCGCTGGCGGTCGCGCGCGGCGACGACCTGCTCGCGCATCCTGGCGCTGCTCTCGCCGGCACGCCTGTCCCGCAGCTCGCGATAGGGGACCCGCGGGACCTCGACGTGGAGGTCGATGCGGTCGAGCAGAGGGCCGCTGACCCGTGACATGTAGTTGCGGATCTGGAAGTGGGTGCAGCGGCACTCCCGCTGGGTGTCGGTGTAATAGCCGCACGGGCAGGGGTTCATGGCCGCGACGACCATGATCTCGGCGGGGAACTCGACGGTCATCAGCGCACGCGCGATGGTCACCGTGCCGCTCTCGATCGGCTGGCGGAGCGTCTCGAGGGCCGAGCGCTTGAACTCCGGGAGCTCGTCGAGGAACAGCACGCCCTTGTGCGCGAGGCTCACCTGCCCGGGCCGCGGACAGGAGCCGCCGCCGACCAGAGCCACGTCGCTCGCGCCGTGGTGAGGCTTCTGAAACGGGCGGGTAGCCACCAGCGAGACGCCGGCCGCGAGCTGGCCGGCCACGCTGTGCACTCTCGTCGTCTCGAGGGCCTCTTCGAGCGACAGCGGCGGCAGGATCGTAGGGAGCCGCTCGGCCAGCATCGTCTTCCCGCTGCCCGGCGGGCCGATCATCAGGACATTGTGGCGCCCCGCCGCGGCGACCACGAGGGCGCGCTTCGCGTGCTCCTGGCCCTTCACGTCGGTGAAGTCGATCTCGTAGTGGGCCCTCGCGGCGAACAGGGAATCGAGGTCGGCCTGCACGGGCTCCAGGATCGCGCGGTCGGAGACCAGCCCCGTGGCGTCCTCGAGCGTGCGGACGGGATAGACGCTCAGCCCCTCGACGACGGCAGCCTCCGCGGCGTTGGCCTCGGGCACGACGAAGCCCGAGAAGCCCGCCTCGCGCACGGCCATGGCCATGGGCAGGACGCCCTTGACGGGCCGCACGGCGCCGTCGAGCGCCAGCTCGCCGACCATCGCGACATCGGAGAGGCGCTCGTCGCGAAGCTGCTCGTCGGCGATCAGCAGGCCGATAGCGATGGGCAAGTCGTAGGCGGAGCCCTCCTTGCGGGTGTCCGCGGGCGCGAGGTTGATGGTGATGCGGCCCCGTGGCCAGCGGTAATGGCAGTTCGCCACCGCCGCCCCCACGCGGTCCGTAGACTCCTTGACCGCGGCGTCGGGCAGGCCGACCATAGTGAGATAGCGCTGCCCGTGCGCCACGTTGCACTCGACCTCGATGACATAGCCATCGATGCCGATCACGCCGACGGAAGCGACCTTCGCGAGCATCGTACCCTCCGCCACTCTCCTAACCGGAGCCGAGCGTACAGGACGCCGGACCCCCTGTCAAGCGTGCCAGACGCCCCGACGGCTCCCTCCACGGTCGCGGCACCGCCCCGT
>CAZDNN010000161.1:0-5192 GCA_964506385.1 uncultured Planctomycetota bacterium | reverse complement strand
GCGGGGCACGGGAGAATTGCAGAGTTGACCAACTCTGCAATTCTCGTCGCGCGACGAAGGCACTGATCCGGGATAGTCGGAGACGACGTGTTGCCGGAGCCCCCGCAGCCTCCGACACCGTCGCTCACGCCACGGGAATCCTCGGCAGCGACCCTCCAGCTCGACGGGGAAGCCGCGAGCGGGAGCAGGACGCCGTCATCGGGGCAGATCCCGTGGACGGCGGCGTGAGCGAACACGAGGCTGCCTCCGCCGTGGTCGCCGCCATCCGTGGCCGTGGCCAGACGCCCCGACGGCTCCCTCCACGGTCGCGGCACCGCCCCGTGCGGGGCACGGGAGAATTGCAGAGTTGACCAACTCTGCAATTCTCGTCGCGCGACCCGCCGCGCCGAGCGGGTGGCGGGGCTGGGGTTGCCTTCGGCGCTTGCGGACGTATCGCCTGCCCTCTAGAATCGGGGCGCGATGCGTCTGGCAGCCTGTGGCAGAGGTCCGTTCGGACTGCGGGTGGGTCTTCGGGCAGCTTTCCGCGTTGCGCGATCTCGACGAATAGACCGATTCACCTGCGATCCCGCGCCTTGACGTCGGCCCGAATCCCTCGCACTCGTTTGCGAAGGGCCTCTGCCACGGACTGTCGGGGGCGCGGCACTTCGGCATGACACTGGATGCGGGTTGGGCACATGCAGCTCTGGATCTGGCGACATCTGCGGATCGAGCTCCCCGACGGGTGGGAGATGCTCCAGTTCGCCCGCGAGCAGGGGACAGGGCGGTGCGCGTTCGCCGATCGCTATCAGTTCCGCCTGGAACTGAACTGGCGGGCGGTCGAGAGCCGGCCCGACCTGGGCCGCATGATGTCCGACTACCTCGCCAGGCTGAGGACCGACGAGACGATGCCCGACGCCCAGGCGACCGAGGCCGGCGGGTGGCCGGGCATCGTCGGGGCTCAGCATGGGCAACTCACCTCGCGGTTCGGTACCCACCTGGCCGACGAGGGCTGTGTCGTCGAGGTCGTCTTTCTGTGGCCAGGGGCGCGGGACGCAGGGCTGGAGGCGTCTGTCCTGGCGAGCGTGGCGGCTGAGCCGGTCCGCGACGGGCTGCGGCGGTGGCGGGCCTTCGGCATGGGCCTGCGGGTGGCCGACGGCCTGTCGCTGAGCGAGTGCGTCGTCCAGCCCGCGGTGGCGAGGATGGTCTTTCGCTCGGAGGACGGGGTGCGGGAGGCGACGTACCAGCGGCTGGGGATGGTGGGCGAGTGGCTGTGGGGCAGCGTCGCGGAGTGGCTCGCCCGGCAGTCGCCCCGCGATGTGGTGCGCAGCTCCGCCGGGTGGGAGACGCGGGGCTCGCACGAGCTTGCGCTGGTGAGCGGCACGCGGCGCGCGGGCCTGCTGCGTCGGGCGCGGCGCTACGAGGCCGCGGCGTGGGTCTGCCCCGCCGACGGGCGCCTCTACGCGGGGTCGGCCACGGGCCTCCAGGGGCCCGCCGCGTGTCTGCCTGGCGGGCGGCTCACGTGCTGCGGAGAGCTGGAGGCGGCGCGATGAGGGACGCGGCGGACACCCCAGAGCGCGTCTCCTGGCGCCGAATGCTCGAGGCGCGGCCCCTGCCCAACGCGGCAGCGGAGGCGACCGAGGAGGGGGAGGGCCTGCGCCTGACTGTGCCGCGGGAGCGGCCGTGGTGGATGGTGCCGCCGGTGTCGTGGGTGCTGTCCGTACGGCTGACGCGCGGGATGCGGCTCGACCGCGTGGGGGCGCGGGTGTGGCGGCTGTGCGACGGGGGGCGGACGGTGGAGCAGGTTGTGGACGCTTTCGCGGGGGAGTATAATCTGACGTTCCACGAGGCGCGGGTCGCGGTGACTGGCTATCTGCGACAACTCGTGCAGCGGGGGGCGCTGGCCATCGAGATGCCTGCCGAGGATGAGCCTGCATGACGGTACGGGCGGTGCTCCTGGGTCTGCTGGCCGCGGCGCTGGTCTGCGGCTTCTGCTACTTCAACGACTTCGTCATGCATCAGACCTTCCTGGTGGGCAACTACATGCCCATCTCGGTCTTCGGCGGCCTGCTGGTCTTCCTGCTGCTGTTCAACCCCCTGCTGTGGCGGGTGTGGAAGCGGCTGGCGCTGAGCGGCCGCGAGCTGTCGGTGATCGTCGCGCTGACGCTGGCGGCCTGCTACGTGCCCGGCCGCGGCCTCATGCACTACTTCTTCACCTTCATGATGCTGCCCCACCACTACGCCCGCACCGACCCGGGCTGGAAGAAGCACAACATCGTGGACCTGGCGCCCAAGCAGATGCTGGCCGATGTGAGCGAGGACGAGAGCGAGGCGCTCAACGGCTTCATCCAAGGCCTGGGCGAGGGCAGCCAACACATGTCGCCGCTGCGGATTCCCTGGCACGCGTGGTGGCGGGCGCTCGGCTTCTGGGTGCCGCTGCTCCTGGCGTTCTCGTTCGCCATGATTGGGCTGGCGCTCGTGGTGCACCGCCAGTGGTCCCATCACGAGCAGATGCCCTATCCTATTGTGACATTTGCCAACGCGCTGCTGCCGCGCGAGGGCGAGGTACGGGGAGGGGTGTTCCGCAACAAGCTGTTCTGGATCGGCGGCGCCATCGTGCTGCTGATCCATCTGAACAACTATGCCTGCACGTGGTGGCCCCGCTATCTGGTGCCGGTCCAGCGGACCTTCGATTTCCGCTCCCTCACTCCGCTCATCCCGCCGCTCCAGCGCGCGGGTGACTGGGCTCTGATGAACCCCACGCTGTACTTCACTGCCATCGGCTTCGCCTTCTTCCTCGCCACCGACGTCTCCCTGTCGCTGGGCCTCGCGGCGTACGTCTATGCCGTGGTGCTCGGCATCCTGATGGGCTACGGGCTGTCGGTGGAGGGCGGGGGGTTCATCTCGCTGAACATCCGGACCTTCCTTTTCGGCGGCGCCTACTTCGGCATGTTTCTCGTCTTGCTCTACACGGGGCGGCACTACTACGTGACCGTGGTGAAGCGCGCGGCGTTCCTCGGTGGGAAAGACGAGGTGGAGGCGCGGTCGGCTTGGGGCGCGCGGGTGTTCCTCATCGGCGCGGCGGCGTTCGCGCTTCAACTGATGCTGGTGGGCCTGCCGTGGTACCTGGCGGCGATCTACACGGCGGGCGCGACGGTGATCTTCACGGTCATCAGCCGGGTGGTGTCGGAGACGGGGGTGTTCTTCATCCACGCGTATCACTTCCCGTGCGTGATGCTCTGGGGCTTCCTGGGGGCGCGGACGCTGGGGCCGCGGGCCATGTTGATCATGTTCATGGTCACGTCGCTGCTGCTCATCGACCCGCGTGAGGCGGTCATGCCGTTCATGACCCAGGCCTTCAAGCTGGTGGACGAGAACCGTGTGAAGCTGGGCCGGACGGCGTGGTGGGCGGGGGTAGCGCTGTGCGTGGGGTTCGTGGTGGCGGTGCCGGTGACGCTCTACTGGCTCTATGACTACGGCTCGGGGCGGGTGGCGGACGGCTGGACGCGGAACGTGCCGCGCATGTCGTTCGATGCCACGGTGCGGGTCGTCGAGAAGCTCGAAGCCCAGGGCTGCCTCGAGGAAGCGGGCAAGCAGTCCGGCATGGCGTGGCTGCGGAGCCTGTCTCCGAACACGGAGTGCGTGGCGGCCTTCGGCATCGCGATGGGGCTAGTGCTGGCGTTCGGCGCCGCGCGGCTGCGATTCCCCCGCTGGCCGCTGCATCCCGTCATGTTCCTGATACTCGGCACGTTCCAGAGCCGGACGCTGGCGTTCTCGTTCCTCGTGGGGTGCGCGATCAAGGTGTTGGTGACCAAGTACGGCGGCGCGTCGGCGTACCAGAAGCTCAAGCCGCTGATGATCGGGGTCATCGCCGGGGACATGCTGGGCGGGCTGACCCCGATGGTGATCGGGGCGATCTACTGGTGGCTCACCGGCGAGTCGCCCGAGCAGTTCAAGGTGCTGCCGTCATGAAGGCCATCGACGTCCAGGACCAGCCGGTTCTCAGCTTTCGCCGCACCGTGCAGATCACGGCGAACGGCATCCGCTATCGGCTCTTCCGCTCGCTGGTCACGGTGGTGGTTGTGGCGGTGGCCGTGGCGTTCCTGATGAACATCCTGAGCGAGAGCCTGATCAAGAGGTCCATCGGCGCGCGGACCCGCGAGCGCATCGCTGCGATTCGCTCCGCTGCCGTCTGGTCGGGGAGGCTGACCAGCCCTGGCACCATCGAGGAGATCCTCCTCGCCCTGGCGGATGCCAGGCAAGGCGGGCCGGCTTGGCGAGAGGCCCAGGCCATGGGCGGGCTCTCCGACGCCGAGACCAGCGCGCTGCGCCAGGCGGCGGCCACGGCAGCCTCCGTCCTCCGGTTCCTCGACGGCCTGGACTACGCCCGACGCCGCGCCCTGGTCCACAACGCGACGGGCACCGGGATCTTCGAGCGCCTGCGGGAGCAGGAGGGCTGGGAGCGCTTCGCGGCCTCGCTGACGGCGATGAAGTCGGAGCGGCTGCCGGTGTCGCTGGACGCGCTCAGGGCCTTCCTCGACGGGTGGCCGGCGGCGAAGGCGCTGGCGGGGCGCCTCCGGGCGGGGCGCGAGCGGGCGATCGCGCAGGTTGCGTCCGCGCTCGAGGGCCGGCCTCTCCTCGAGGCGCTCGCCGACGCCGATGGCAGCCTGGGCGACGCCATCCGCGGCGCAGGCTTTGCCTTCCCGCCCGAGACCGCGGCGCAGGTGGCCGAGCAGGCGCGGCGGGTGCTCGCCATGCGGCGGCTCGAGAGGAGCATCGCCCAGCCCGACGTCCGCCAGGCCGTTGCCGGCCGCCTCGACCTGATGCCGGCGGACGTGAACGTGGGGACCCTGTGGCGTCTCGTGGGCAGCCGTCCCGCCGCGGCCTGGTACCTCGCGCGGCAGCGCGAGCACGGCGGCGAGGCCGCCGACATGACTGTGGACCGGGTGGTCGAGCTGGCGGCCGTCCACGCCGAGATCGAGGCGCTGCGGCACGCCGAGCGGCTCGGGCTCGACGTCGTGCCGAGCGGCTTCCTTGGCATCGGCGAGCGGATGGGCTGGCTGGTGTTCGCCTCGATGCTGGTGTGCGTCGTGGGGATCTCGAACGCCATGCTGATGTCGGTGACCGAGCGATTCCGCGAGATCGCGACGCTGAAGTGCCTGGGCGCGCTCGACGGCTTCATCATGGTCATGTTCGTGCTGGAGGCCTGCGTCCTG
>CAZDNN010000160.1:0-11748 GCA_964506385.1 uncultured Planctomycetota bacterium | reverse complement strand
GCAAAAAGGCGTGCCAATTGCCTGCGGCGGCGGGCCCACACTTCGCTGAAGTGTTGCCATCCATCCACTCATCCACTCACTTCACTCGCCGGACGACTCCGCCCTCGAGGCGGTACTCCTGGCCTGTCCTGGGGCAAGTGGCCTTGCCGTCGGCATCGAACTCGAGGAACTCGCCTGCCTCGCTCATCCAGCCGTGCTGTCGGGCGGGCACGCCGTAGACGACGGCGTAGGCGGGCACGTCGCGGGTCACGACCGAGCCGGCGCCGACGAAGCAGTACTCGCCGAGTGTCGTCCCGCAGACGATGGTCGCGTTGGCGCCGATGGTGGCGCCCTTCTTGCACAGGGTGGGCAGGAACCCCGTCTCGCGGTCGCGCGGGTAGGCGCAGCGGGGGTTCATGACGTTGGTGAAGACCATGGACGGGCCGCAGAAGACGTCGTCCTCGAGGGTCACCTTCTCGTAGACGGCCACGTTGTTCTGGATCTTGCACCCATTGCCGATCGTCACGCCGCGGCCGACGAAGACGTTCTGGCCGACGGTGCAGCGCTCGCCGATGGTGGCATCCTTGCTGACGTGGGCGAAATGCCAGATCCTGGTGCCGGCGCCGATGCTGCACGGCTCGTCCACGACGGCGGTGGGATGCACGAAGACGTCGTCAGCCATGGGGCGTTCTCCCGATTCCCTCAAGTGGCGGCGATCGCGACGGGTGCGCCGTCCTGTTCGAGGGAGCGCTGGCAGGCCTCGAGGGCCTGGACGACGGCGAGGCCGCTCGGGCCGTCCGTCAGGGGCCGCGCGCCCTGCTCGATGCAGTCGACGAAATGCTGGCACTCGAGCCGCAGCGGCTCGGTCATGGGCAGATGGGGGATGTGGATGTCGCCGTAGCGGAGTGTCAGCGAGTCGCCGTAGGACACGAAGCCGGGCTCGCCGACGCCCTTGTCGTAGATTCGCAGCTTCTCGCTGCTTTCCATGTCGTCGAAGACAGCCATCTTCTTCGAGCCGACGACGGTGATACGCCGCACCTTGTGGGGGTCGAGCCACGAGATATGGAGGTTGAGCATCCGCCCGCCGGGGAAGCCGAGGTTGGCGAACACCACGTCCTCGACGCCGACGTCCCGCTGGATGTAGCAGGAGCCGCGGGCCGAGGCGCTCACGGCGTTCTGGCCTAACAGGTAGACGGCCACGGAGATGTCGTGCGGGGCGAGGCTCCAGAGCGCGTTCTCGTCGTGGCGGATCACCCCGAGGTTGACCCGCTGGGAGTAGATGTAGTGGATGTCGCCGAGCTCGCCGGCGTCAATGGCCTCCTTGAGGCGGGTGACGGCGGGGTGGAAGAGCAGGAGGTGGCCGACCATGAGGGTGAGGCCGCGGCGCTCGGACTCGGCGACAAGCTCGCGTGCCTGCCCTGTGGTCAGGGCGAGGGGCTTCTCGATGTAGCAGTGCTTGCCTGCGGCCATGGCCTGCATGCCGAGCGGGTGATGGGCCACGGCGGAGGCGGCAATGCCTACGGCATCGACCTCGGGGTCGGCGAGCACCGCCTCGAGGTCGCTCGTGAACTGCGTGTCGGGGTACAGGGGCGCGAGTGCGGCGAGGCGGTCCTCGTCCTGATCGACGCAGTACTTCAGGCGGGCGGCAGGGAGTTGGGCGAAGTTGCGGACGAGGTTTTTCCCCCAGTTGCCAGTGCCGACCATGGCGATGGTGGTCATGTCAGCGGGTCTCCCATTTCCAGGCGCTTTCGATGATGGGCTCGAGGGACGAGTGCTGTGGCTGCCAGCCCAGGGCCTCCGTGATCCGGCTCGGGTCCGCCACGAGGACGGGCGGGTCCCCTTCGCGGCGCTCGGCCTCGATGACGTCGGCCCTGATACCCGTCACGCGCTCGGCCGCCGCGATGACCTGGAGGACGGAGCAGCCCTCGCCAGTCCCGACGTTCATCCTGGTCGTCTCGGCGCCCTCGGCGAGGGCCTCGACGGCGAGGACGTGTGCCGCCGCGAGGTCGTTGATGTGGATGTAGTCGCGGATGCACGAGCCGTCGTGAGTCGGATAGTCCGTGCCGAACACGTAGATATGGTCGCGCTGGCCGCGGAGATGCTGCAAGACGATGGGAATGAGATGGGTCTCGGGATCGTGGCGCTCCCCTGCCCTGCCGGCCATGTCGGCGCCGGCGGCGTTGAAGTAGCGCAGGGAGATCGACCGAAGAGGGTAGGCGGCGGCGAAGTCGCTGAGGACCCGCTCGAAGGCGGACTTGGTGTAGCCGTAGGGGCTGATCGGCCTGTGGGGATGGTCCTCGGGGATGGGCGTGACGTCGGGCGGGCCGTAGACGGCGGCGGAGGAGGAGAAGACGAGGCACTCGGTGCCGTGGCGGCGGGCCGCCTCGAGCAGGTTGAGGCCGCCGCCCAGGTTGATGGCGTAGCACTTCGACGGGTTGGCGAAGGAATCGGGGATGTTGGCGAGCGCAGCGCAGTGGACGATGGCGTCGAAGGGGCCGGTGGCGAAGGCGCGGTCGAGGTCGGCCTCGCTGCGCAGGTCGCCCTCGACCACCTGTGCCGTGCCCACGGCGTCGCGGTAGCCGGCCTCGAAGCTGTCGAAGACCACCGCCTCGACGCCCGCGTCCTGAAGCGCCAGCACCACGTGGCTGCCGACATATCCCCCGCCGCCCGTCACCAGGACCCGCTTGACGCCCACCTGCCGCTCCTTCACAGACGTGCCCGCTCGGCCTTCAGGCGCTCGAGCAGGCGGTAGGGGACGTGCATGCCGCCGAGGCCGCGCCCAAGCTCGATATCCGGCTTCGCCGCCCCGTGGAAGTCCGAGCCGCCCGTGACGGCCAGGCCGTGCCGCTCCGCCGCCCGCCCGAAGAGCGCCGTCTGGACGGCGTTGTGGGCGTGGTAGTGGACCTCGATGCCGCGAAGCCCCAGCTCGACAAGCGGCCCCAACAGCGCCTCCAGCGCGTCGGATGACTCGATGCCCAGCGTCCCGGGATGGGCCAGCACCGGCACCGCCCGGGCGGCGAGGAGCACCTCGAGGACCTCCGCCGCCTCCGGCTTGCGCCGCTCGACGTAGGCCGGGCGGCCTTTGGCCAGGTAGCGGGCGAAGGCCTCCTCTGCGGTGGCCACGTGGCCCCGGCGCACCATCACCGCCGCGATGTGAGGCCGCCCGACCACCCCGTGACGCGCCTCAGCCGCGACCTCCTCGAACGGCACCGGCAGGCCCAGCGCGGCCAGCCGCGCGAGGATCTGAGGGTTCCGCTCGTCCCGCCGCGCCCGCGCGCGGCGCAGCAGCCGCCCGAGGCCCGCGTCGCCCAGCTCGGGGTAGTAGCCGAGCACGTGGAGCGACCAGTGGCCGTGCTTCGCCGCCACCTCGAGGCCCGGGACGACCTCGACGCCCATCTCCTCGCCCGCGGCCATGGCCTCGGCGTTGCCGGCTACCGTGTCGTGGTCGGCGATGCCGATCGCCGCCAGCCCGAGCGCCGCGGCACGCGCGACGCACTCACGGGGCGACAGGTCGCCGTCGGACGCCGTGGTGTGCACGTGCAGGTCGATCGGGCGGTCGTCAACGGCGGTCAGCAAGATGCTCCTTCAATCATCCAATCAGATCCACGGCGCCGTGTGATCCACCCACGGATTGTCCACCTTCGCGACGGCCTGGTAGCCGCGGTTGAGCATGAGCAGGTCGAGGATGGCGAGGCGGACCATGGCCTCGACGACGGGCACCGCGCGGCCGCAGATCGTCGGATCGCGCCGCGTGATGGGCGACAGGATGGTCTCCTCCATGGTCGTCATGTTGACGGTCTTCTGCGGGATCGAGATCGTGGAGGTCGGCTTGACGGCCACGCGGCCCCGGATCTCGTCGCCGTTCGAGATCCCGCCGAGGATGCCTCCCGCGTGGTTCGTGTCGAACGCCACGCGCCCATTCTCGTCGAGGCCCATCAGGTCGTTGTCCTCGGAGCCCTTGCGGCGGGCCGACTCGAAGCCGTCGCCAATCTCGCAGCCCTTCACCGACGGGATGCTCATGAGCCCGTAGGCGATGCGGGCGCTGAGCTTGTCGAACACCGGCTCGCCCACCCCCGGCGGCACGCCGATGGCACGGAACTCGATGATGCCGCCGCAGGTGTCGCCCTCTTCCTTGATTTCGAGGGTGCGGTCGATCATCGCCTTCGCCGCGTCGAGGTCGGGGCAGCGGATGGGCGTCTGCTCGATATTGGCCTTGATCTCGTCGAGGCCCATCGCGCCGGCCTCGCTCGGGATGCCCAGCAGCTCCTTGACATAGGCCACGACCTCGATGTTGTCGCGCGCCAGGATCTTCTTGGCCAGAGCGCCCGCGGCGACCCGCGCCGCCGTCTCGCGCCCGCTCGCGCGGCCAGCACCCTTCCAATCCGTGTGGGGGCCGAACTTGTAGAAGTACGTGACCTCGGCGTGGCCGGGGCGAACGATGTCCTTGTAGTCGCGATACTCGCCCACGTGCTTCGGCTGCCGGTCCACGTTGTACATCACCATCCCGACCGGCGCGCCGGTCGTGAGGCCGTCCTGCACGCCGGCGACGATCTCGATCTGGTCCTTCTCCTGCCGCGGCGAGTCGAGTGCGCTCTGCCCGGGCCGCCGGCGGTCGCACTCCGGCTGGATGTCCTCCTTCGACAGCTCCATCCCCGGCGGCACACCCTCGCAGATGATGAGCAGGCCGCCGCCATAGGATTCCCCGCACGTCATGACGCGAAAGGCGCGTCCGAAGACATTCCCGATCATGTCAGTGCCTCCTGTAACATCGCGATCACCTTGGCCTCTCCTCCTCGATGCGGGCGCCGAGCCCGGTCATCAACTCGACGAACGTCGGGAAGGTCACGGCCACCGACTCGGCCGTGCTGATCTCCGTGCGCCCGTCGGCTGCCAGGCCGGCGACGGCCAGGGCCATCACCACGCGATGGTCCCCCCGGCCGTCCACCGCGGCGCCAGTCAGCCCGCCGCCCTGGATCACCAGGCCGTCGGGAAGCTCTTCGATTCGCGCGCCCATCTTCGTCAGCTCCTCCCGCATCACCGTCAGGCGGTCAGTCTCCTTGATGCGGGCCTGCGGCACGTTCACCAGCCGCGTCTCGCCCTCCGCCAGGCAGGCCGTCACCGCCATCGCGGGGAGTGCATCTGGCGTCGCGTTGAGGTCGAACTCCCCGCCCGCGAGCCCTCCGCCGCGCACGCGGACGCCGCCCTCGACCCACTCGACCTGTGCGCCCATCGCCGCCAGGTAGTCGAGCACGGCCTTGTCACCCTGCGTGTCGTCCTCCTCCAGGCCGAGCAGCGTCACCTCCGAGCCGCAGATGGCCGCGGCGCACAGGAAGAAGGTCGCCGACGAGAAGTCGGCCGGGATCGCCTTCTGGAACGCCTGGTAGGCCTGGCCGCCGGGCAGGCGGAAGCGCTCGAAGCCCTCGCGCTCGTAGCGGACGCCCTGGGCGTCGAGCCACCCGAGGGTCATCTCGACATAGGGCCGCTCGTGGAGGAGCGGGACCTCGATCTCGGTGTCGCACTCGGCCAGCGGCGTGGCAATGAGCAGGCTGGTGAGGTATTGCGAGGTGGGGCACTCGATGGTGACGTCGCCGCCCTTCATCGGCCCGCGGACGAGCAGCGGCGCACAGCCGTTGCCGCGGGTCGAGACGGCCTCGGCGCCCAGCGCCCTGAGCGCGTCGAGCAGCAGGCCGGCGGGCCGGGCGCGGATCTGCTCGTCGCCGGTAAACACGCTCCACCCGCCACCGAGCGCGGCCATCGAGAGGGTCACGTAGAGAGTGGTCCCCGAGTTGCCGACGTCGAGGACGTCGTCGGGGCAGGCGAGGCGGCCGCCGGTGCCCTCGATGAGCCAGTCGCCGCCAGTGCGGATGCGCGCGCCGAGGCCCCGGCACACGGAGACACAGGCCCGCGTGTCAAGCGAGTCGAGCGGATCGTAGATCTGGCTCGTGCCCTCGGCCAGCGTGGCGATGGCCGTCGCGCGGATCGTATGGCTCTTCGAGCCTGGGATCCGCACCGCCCCGCCGATGGCCGAGCGCTCGACGATGAGCCTCACAAACAGCCTCCTGTGATGCGGCTGGGCGCGTTATTCTACCCGCTTACGCTGCGCCTGTCCAGCAAATCGGGACTGGGTGGATGGTTGGCTGGGTGCCTGGATGACGGAGAAGAGAAGAGCATCGGGATCTTGCCTCCCGTTCCTGCTCCTTCCACCCATCCACCCATCCACTCCTCCATCCATTCATTTCGTCTTATGGAAACGCCCCGGCTTGTCTCCGATGCCGGGGCGCTCGCGGATGTCCCTACTTGTAGATCCGGCGGACGGCGCCAGTCACCTGCTCGAAGTCGGGCTCGAAGCCTTCGATCTTGCGGCCGAAGCAGTAGCCTAGCTGCTCGTACAGGGCCACCTCACGCAGGTCCACGTGACGCTGGGTGATGGCCTCCCTGGTGTCCATGTACTTCACGACCCCGCAATCCACGTTCGTCACCGTCACACCGCTGATGCCCTGGAGCAGGAGCAGGACGGCGCCGGCGCCGGCCTCGTGGCCGAACTTGCAGTCGTAGGCCGAGGTGAATCCGCAGCGGACCAGGTGCTGCGGCACGACCGCGCGGATCTCCGGCGCCTCGTAGACGCCGGGCACGAACATGCCGTGCGCCTTCATGAACTCGGCCACGGAGCCGTCGTCCTTCATCCTGGCCTCGAGCTCCTGGCACACGTACTTCCCCGCGCCGGCGAGCTTGTGGTGGCCCATCGAGTCGGGCGGGATGCTCTTGTCGATCAGCTCGGCACCAGAGGCATCCTTCAGGCCCTCGGCCACGACGATCATGTACGTGCCCGCATTGATGTCGCTCGCGGCGATCCGGCCGAAGTACTTCTGTTTGATATCCGCCCACAACAGATCGAAGTCCACCGGGATCTCGGGGATGAGGATGGCGTCCGCGTTGCCCGCGACGCCGCCGCGGAAGGCCGTGTGCCCGGCGTAGCGGCCGAAGACCTCGACCACGATGATGCGGTTGTGGGTGCGGCCGGTGGTTGCCAGGTCGCGGACGAACTCGCGGATGCGGTTGATCGTCGAGTCAGCGCCGACGCTGTAGGGCATCAGATCGAGGTCCATCGTCTTCGGGGCATGGACGCAGCGGATGCCGTTCTCGGCGAGGTCGAGCATGATCGAGCCCGTATCGTCGCCGCCAGAGATCACGAGCGCATCGATGCCGAACTTGTCGAGGCCGGCCTTGATGCGGTCGTACTTCCTCTCGTCCTTGATCTTCGCGATCTTTACCCGCGAGTGGCCCGCCTCGGAGCCCGCGAGCCCCACGTTCACGGGATCCATCCGCTCGGGGCTCAACTCCACCAGCGACGCCATCTCGACGAGGTTGTAGAGCCCGGCGTAGCCGTTGGGGATGGCATAGGCCGTCAGGCCCTTGCGGTTCGCCATCATCGCCGCGCCCCTGATCACCGCGTTCAGCCCGCCGCAATCGCCGCCGCCCGTGATGATGCCTATCTTGTCGAACTGCATGGCCGGCTCCTCGCTCGCAGGATGCAGGGGGTTCCGCGCGCCCATCGCCGCGCGTCACTTGGAGCCATAGATGATAGCGGAATCCAACCTCCGCCGCAAGCGCGTTCCGCGGTTCGAGTCGCACCCCCGAAGTTGGGGCTTCTTCTTCACTCGTCCTTCTCGTCATCGGTTGGGCTGCCACGATTCCCCCACAAGCTACACGCGGCCAAGGACTTCCGTCCAGCAGCCATGGAGCCGCAGACCCGTCCGCCGAAGCCCTGCGAAGCCGGATGAACGCGGATAGGGCAGAGGGCGGATGCTCGATGCCCGATGCTCGCCGCTCCCCCCGCGCCACCGTTCACGCAATCGTTCACGCCACCGATATAGGGGGAGGAGAATGGAATCACAAATGAACGCAGATCAACGCGGATCGGAATCCCTGGACGCCTGAGAGGCCGAGAAAGCGCAGCGCAGGCCTGCCATGGTCTCTGTCCACATTCAGGGAACAGCTTCGTGACGCCCGCTCCGCGAGAAGTGAAAGCGGCGTCAAGCCGCCGCTTTGGCTCCCAGCAGAAACGACGAGGACGGGCGAGGAAAAGGAACCCCAAGCTCCGGGGCCAGACTCCCGGCGCCGCGCTCCCTGCCTTGACGCCCTCCCCTCTTCCCGGCATGCTGGCGCCACATCCCGTCAGGAGACCCACTGCCATGGTCGACGTCCACACACACATCGGCAGGATCCGCTTCGAGCAACCGTGGCTGACAGCAGGCAAGCTCGTGCGGTGGATGGACCGCAAGGGCATCGACCAGGCCGTCGTGCTGGCCATCGAGAATCCCGAGGAGCTCGACTTCTACGTCCCGACCTCCTACATCCTCCGCTCGTGCCGCCGCTACCCCGGCCGCCTCATTCCCTTCTGCAACGTGGACCCGCGCATCCGCGACTCGAATCCCAACACGCCCTTCGAGGAGATCATCCGGGAGCATCGGGAGGCCGGTGCCCGTGGCTTTGGCGAGATGCTCGCGGGGCTGCCCATCGACGACCCGCGCCTGGTCGCCATCTACCAGGCCTGCGGGCGCCTCGGCCTGCCGGTCATGCTCCACCTCGACCACCTGCGCGGCATCGACGAGGTCGGCCTGCCACGGCTCCAGAACGCGCTTGCGCAGTGCCCCGGCACGGTTTTCTGGGCGCACGGGCCGCACTGGTGGGCGGAGATCAGCGCCGACTGCCGCGACGAGCATCGCGGCGGCTACCCCAAAGGCCCGGTCGAGAGCCCGGGAGCCGTCGAGCGCATCTTCGCGGAGTTCCCGAACATCTATGGCGACTTGTCGGCGGGCTCGGGCTACAACGCGGTGACCCGCGACCCCGCCTTCGGCCGCCAGTTCCTCGAGCGCTGGCAGGACCGCGTGTGCTTCGGCACCGACTATCTGCGGCCTGGGCAGAAGTGCCCGATCGTGGAGTTCATCCGCCAAGTGGACATCAGCCGCAAGGCCCGGCGGAAGATCACGGAGGGGAACGCGCGGCGCATCCTCAAGCTCAAGCGGAGGTGAATATCGAATGTCGAACGCGGGACGCCGAATGTCGAATGCCAGACACGCCATGGTGGGCTTCGCGCTTCTGGCGGCGCAAGCAGCATGGGGCGGTGACACGCTTCCCGACGAGGCCCTGGCGGCGATGAAGAAGGCGACGGCCTGCTTCACGACCGAGGTCGCCACCCACGGCGGCTATCTCTGGCGCTACTCGGAGGATCTCAAGGTCCGCTACGGCGAGGGCAAGGCCACCGAGACGCAGATCTGGGTGCAGCCGCCGGGGACCCCCTCGGTCGGCCTCGCCTTCGTGCGGGCCTTCGAGGCGACCGGCGACAAGCAGTTCCTCGACGCCGCCGTCGCTGCCGCCAAGGCGCTGGTCTGGGGACAGCTCGAATCGGGCGGCTGGGACTACAGGATTGACTTCAGCCCCAAGGGCGACAAGCGATGGGCCTACCGCCACCTGAAGCTCGATGACCTCAAGGGCCGCCGCAACATCTCGACCCTCGACGACAACAACACCCAGCACGCGCTCCGCCTGCTCATGGCCGTTGACCAGCTCGTCGAGGACGCCGCGATCCACGAGGCCGTCGCCTACGGCCTCAAGGCACTCCTCAAAGCCCAGCTCCCCAAAGGCGGCTGGCCGCAGCGTTTCTTCCTCACCCCGCCAGCCAGGCAGCGCTACGCCGAAACCGTCAGGATCGGCCTCGACGGTACCCGCACGACCATCAAGCGGCCCACCTACTACGCCCACTACTACACGTACAACGACGCGACCCTCAACGACTGCATCTCGACCCTGCTCGAAGCCCACCGCCGCTACCAGAAGCCAGAGTACCTCGAGGGCGTGAGGAAGGCGGGCGACTTCATCATCCTCTCGCAGCTCAAGCCGCCCCAAGCCGGCTGGGCGCAGCAGTACACCCGCGACCTCAAACCCGAGTGGGCGCGGCGCTTCGAGCCCAAGAGCGTCTGCTCCGCCGTCACGGTTCGCAACATCCACACCCTGATCGAGTTCTACCTGACCTTCGGCGACGCGAAGTATCTCAAGCCGATCCCTGCGGCGCTCGACTGGCTCGAGCGCTCGAAGCTGCCCGGCAAAGGCTCGCGATGGGCTCGCTTCTACGAGATCGGCAGCAACCGGCCGCTCTACATGACCCGGAAGTACGAGCTGACCTACAAGGACGACGACCTGCCGACCCACTACAGCTTCATTGCCAACTACGGCGGGGACAGCGCCGCCGCGCGCTACCGCGAGGTGAAGGCGAGGGGCCGCGAGGCGATCCTCGCGGAACGGGACCGCAAGCCGACGGCGGCCGAGCAACACGCCAGGGCGCGCCGGCTGGAGCCGACGGTCCGGCAGATCCTCGCTGCCCTCGATGCGCGCGGCCGATGGCTCACCAAGGGCTGGATCGAGTGCGGCACCTTCAACGCCAACCTGCGCACCCTCGCCGACTACGTCGCCGCCGCGAAGGCCAGCCCCACCGTGCAATGACCGTCTGGTATGGAGCCCCAGCAATGACCCCGCGCTTGCTGATGTTCGTCTTCCTGATGCCTGTCGCCTCGGCGGCTTTGGCGGCTGCCGACAAGGTGACGCCGAAGCTCCAGCCCTTCCCACTCACACAGGTCCGCCTGCTCGACGGGCCGTGCAAGGTGGCGCAGGAAGCGAATCGCCGCTACCTGCATCTGCTGGACTTCGACCGCCTGCTCCACAGCTTCCGCACCAACGCTGGGCTGCCCGCCCCCGGGAAGCCGCTCGGCGGGTGGGAAGGGCCGAAGGTCGAGGTCCGCGGACACTTCATCGGCCACTACCTCACGGCCTGCGCCCTGATGGTCCAGAGCACGGGCGACGCGAAGCTCAAGGCGAAGGCCGACCGCATGGTCGCCGAACTCGCCAGGTGCCAGAAGGCGCTCGGCGGCGAGTACCTCGCGGCATTCCCCGAGAGCTACTTCGACCGCCTGGAGGCGGGCAAGCGGGTGTGGGTGCCCTACTACACGGTCCACAAGATCATGGCCGGCCTGCTCGACATGCACCGCCGCTGCGGCAACGGGCAGGCGCTCGATGTGGTCAAGCGGATGGTGCCCTACTTCCGCAAGCGGATCGACAGGCTGTCCATCGCGCAGATGGACCGCGTTCTTCGCGTCGAGTTCGGCGGGATGTCCGAGGTGCTCCACGACCTCTACGGCGTCACTGGCGACCCGGCACACCTGACGCTCGCCCACGTCTTCGACCAGGCTGAGTTCCTCGGCCCCCTGGCCCTCGAGCACGACAATCTCACCGGCCTCCACGCCAACACCCAGATCCCCAAGATCTGCGGCGCCGCCCGACGCTACGAGCTCACCGGCGACCCCCGATACCGCACGGCCGTCGAGTTCTTCTGGGACCGCGTCGTCCACACCCGCTCCTACGCCACCGGCGGCAGCAACGAGCGCGAGCACTGGCCCGCCCCCAACCACCTCGCACGCACCCTCAGCGGCACCAACCAGGAGTGCTGCACCACCTACAACATGCTCAAGGTCACTCGCTACCTCCTCCGCTGGACCGCCGATCCGAAGTACGCCGACTTCTACGAGCGGGCCTTCTGGAACGGCATCCTCGGCACCCAGGACCCCGAGACGGGCATGCTCCTCTACTTCGTCCCCCTCGGCACGGGCTACTCGAAGCGCACCGGCGGCCGCGGCTTCTCCAAGCCATACGACTCCTTCTGGTGCTGCACCGGCACTGGCATCGGTCGAGATTTGGCCCTTCGGGGCTTCAAGGCCA